>SKSP01000365.1 GCA_007122945.1 Ilumatobacteraceae bacterium
ACCCGCCGACCCGGGGTGCCGCGCCGAACGTCGCGGCACCCCGATGTCGCGTCCCTGACAGGATCGACCGATGACCACCACGTACGACCCGAAACACCCGAAGTACCTCGACGAGGCCGACGTGCGCGACGAGCTCACGCGGGTGTACGACCTGTGCCACGGCTGTCGCCTGTGCTTCAAGTTCTGCACGTCGTTCCCGACCCTGTTCGAGATGATCGACCGCTTCGACGACCAGGACGCCGGGAAGTTGACGCCGGCCGAGCAGGATCAGGTCGTCGACGAGTGCTTCCAGTGCAAGCTCTGCTACGTCAACTGCCCGTACATCCCCGGTCAGCACGAATGGGAGCTCGACTTCCCGCGTCTCATGCTGCGCGCCGATGCCATGCGTCACGCCAACAAGCAGGTCACGATGCGCGAGCGGTTGACGACCCAGGTGCTGGGGCGGACCGATCTGATCGGAACGGCGTCGACGGTGGCCGCACCGGTGGCGAACAAGTTCGTGTCGGCGCCGGAGGGCTCGACGATCCGCAGGGTCGTGTCGAAGCTGACCGGGGTGTCGCCCGTCCGGTTGCTCCCGCCCTACGCCAAGCAGCGCTTCTCGACGTGGTTCGCCAAGTGGGCATCGACGCCGGGTCGCGACGCATCCCGTTCGCAGGGTGCCGTCACCGTGTACCCGACGTGCCTGGTCGAGTACCAGGAGCCCGAGATCGGCCACGACCTCGTCAAGGTGTACGACCGGAACGGCATCGAGTGCCGCAATTCCGAGGCCGGATGCTGTGGGGCGCCCTGGTTGCACTCCGGGGACATCGGGCGGTTCACCAAGGTGGCCGAGAAGAACGTCGGGATCCTCGCTGACGAGATCCGGGCCGGGACCGATGTCGTGGTGCCCCAGCCGACGTGCAGCTACGTGCTGAAGAAGGACTACCTCGACTACGTCGGCGGCCCGGACGCCGAGCTCGTGGCCGAGAACACCTACGACGCCGCCGAGTACCTGATGAAGGTCCACAAGGATCCGGATCGCGAGCTCGACACCGAGTTCACCGGCGAGGTGCCCGAGTCGATCACGTACCACACGCCGTGCCACCTGCGGGCCCAGAACATCGGGTTCAAGAGCCGCGACCTGATGAAGTTGACCGGCGCCAAGATCAAGCTCGTGCAGCAGTGCTCGGGAATCGACGGGATGTGGGGCTTCCGGGCCGGCAACGAGGACATCTCGATCCCGATCGCGGAGAAGCTCGGTGGCCAGATCGCCAAGGCCGCCGGCGACGTGGTCGCGGGCGACTGCCACCTGGCCAACACGGCGATCCTCGAGCAGACCGGACGCACCCCGCTGCACCCGTTGCAGGTCGTGGCCCGGGCCTACGGCATCGCGCCCGAGAGCGACCGGCGAGGGCGCGGCGAGGCAGGCGCGTCGTGAGCGCGGTGAGCCGCAAGCTGACCCTCGCCGACATCGCCGACCTGCGCGCCTACGAGCGCGAGCGGGCGGAGTTCCGCCCCTTCGTGATGGATCTGAAGCGTCGGCGACGCGTGCACATCGGGACGTTCGTCACGCTGCTGTTCGAGAACCGCGACACGATGCGGTTCCAGATCCAGGAGATGGCACGCGTCGAGAAGCTGATGACCGACGAGGAGATCCAGGTCGAGCTCGACACGTACAACCCGATGGTCCCCGACCCGGGCCAGCTGTGCGCCACGATGTTCCTGGAGCTGACGTCCGACGAGCAGATGCGGGAATGGCTGCCCAAGCTCGTGAAGATCGAGCGCTCGGTCCTGCTGGACCTCCCGGGTGGGGAGTCCGTGCGCGCCGTGGTCGACGAGCAACACGACGAAGGGCTGACCCGCGATCACGTCACCGCAGCCGTGCACTACCTGCGCTTCGAGCTCACGCCCGAGCAGGTCGATGCCGTCGCCGAGGGCCCGGTCGCGCTGCGGATCGACCACCCTGCCTACCTGGAGTCGGTCGAACTCCCCGACGCCGTGCGCGACGAGCTCCTGACCGACCTGCGCTGACCGATCTGCGCTGACCGAACCTGTCGCGATTTCCCTCTGGCGCAGCCGTCGGGACCGTTCTAACCTGCATTTCGCTGGGGACGAACGGCGCAGGGGGGCACACGCGGTGTCGACGCACGAACTCGAATGGCGGATGTTGGGGGCTTGTCGCGGGCTGGACGCCAGCATCTTCTATCCCGACGACGACGAGGCGGCCGAGATCGCCAAATCGGTCTGTGAGCAGTGCGGGGTCCGCGACGTGTGCCTCGAGCACGCGTTGTCGCACCGCGAGAAGGCGGGTGTGTGGGGTGGCGCCACCGAACGTGAGCGTCGTCGCATCATCCGCCAGCGCCGGCGCTCCGCGTGACCCACGCGCCTGCGTAGTCTCTCCCGCATGCCCACGCTCGACGAGATCGGCGGCTGGCCCGCGCTGCTCACCCAGCTCCTCGACCGGCACCACCTCACCGCCACCCAGGCCGAGACGGCGATGTCGACGATCCTCGCCGGTGACGCCACCCCTGCCCAGCTGATCGGCTTCGTGGTCGCCCTGCGGGCCAAGGGCGAGAGTGCCGAGGAGCTGTCCGGCCTCCTCGACGCCGTACTCGCCGCGGCCGAGATGGTCCCGCTCGGTGAGGATCTGCGGGGTCGGGCGATCGACATCGTCGGGACCGGTGGTGACCGGTCGCACTCGATCAACGTCTCGACGATCGCCGCCCTCGTCGTGGCGGGTGCCGGCGTGCCGGTCTGCAAGCACGGCGCCCGGGCGGCGTCGTCGAAGTGCGGGGCCGCCGACGTCCTCGAGGCGCTCGACGTCACGCTGGAGCTGACACCCGAGGGTGTCCTCCACTGCATCGAGTCGGCGGGGATCGGTTTCTGCCTCGCGCCGCGGTTCCATCCGGCGTTCCGCTTCGCCGCTCCGTCGCGCCGTGAGATCGGGATCCCGACCGTGTTCAACCTGCTCGGACCGATGGCGAACCCGGGTCGGGTGCGGCGTCAGGTCATCGGCGTCGCCGACGCCGGGTTCGCGGAGCGGATGCTGCAGTCGCTGCGCGATCACGGTTCGGTCGCCGCGTGGGTGGTGCACGGCAACGGTCTCGACGAGCTGAGCACGACGGGGCCGTCGCAGGTCCTCGAGCTCGTCGACGGGACGACCCGCCGGTTCGAGGTCGATCCGTCCGAGTTCGGCCTGGCGCCGGCGAGCGTCACCGACCTGGCCGGCGGCACGCCGGACGAGAACGCCGCCGCCGCCCGTGCGGTCCTCGCCGGGATCGCAGGCGCTCACCGTGACATCGTCGTGCTCAACGCCGGTGCCGCGCTCGTCGTCGCCGGCCGCGCGGCGTCGCTCGCCGAAGGCATCGAGATCGCATGCCGGAGCATCGACTCGGGCGCGGCAGGGGAGACCCTGGAGCGCTTCGTGGTCGCCTCGCGCGACGCGGCGGCCCGCTCGGGGTGAGCGTTCCCGCCGCCACGGTCCGCGTCCCGGCGTCGAGCGCCAACCTCGGGCCCGGCTTCGACGCACTCGGTGTTGCGCTGTCGCTCCACGCGACGGTCGGGTGCGGCGACCCGCCACCCGATGTGGCACTCGATCCGGCCTCGGGTCCGGCGCGTGCCGTCCTCGCCGACGAGCACCATCCGGCGTCCGTCGCGTTCGCCGCCGCGGGCGGTCACGGCCCGTTGTGGGTCCACGCCCCGATCCCGATGGGACGGGGCCTCGGGTACAGCGGGGCGGTCCGGGTGGCCGGTGCGCTGGCGGCGATCGCCCAACGCGCGCCGTCGCTCGTCGGCCGGGCGCCGGCCGAGGTCCGCGACGACCTGGTCGAGATCGCCGGACGACTCGAAGGGCACGTCGACAACGTCGCCGCGTCGGTCCACGGCGGCGTCGTCGTCGCCGCCGGTGGTCGGGTGGTCCCGGTGCCGCTCGCCGTCGCGCCGGTCATCCTCGTGTGGGTACCCGACGACGTGACGACCTCGACCGACCGATCGCGTGCCGCACTGCCCGGATCGGTCCCGTTCGCCGATGCGGTGTTCAACGCCGGGCGGACCGCACTGCTGATCGCCGCGCTCGCGAGCGGCGACGTCGACGCGCTCGCGATCGCCACGCAGGACCGCCTCCATCAGGAGGCCCGGCTGCGGACGGTGCCGGGCTCGGCTGCCGCACTCGACGCCGGCCGGGCCGCGGGCGCATGGTGCGGTTGGTTGTCGGGCAGCGGCCCGAGCGTGGCGCTGATGTGCGATCCGGCGACGGTCGACGAGGTGGCCGGTGCCCTGCCCGCCGGCGGGCACGTCAAGCACCTCGCGATCGAGACCGAGGGTGCGACCGTGCTGGTACCGGGTTCAACCGGCGAGGTCGAGCTCGGTCGCTGACGGGTGTCGAGTGACGTCGAGCCGGGGGAGCCGGTCGGAGATCGCGACCGGGAAGGTCCATTCCCCCGAGCAGCTCAAGACGGTCACCCGATCGGCGTGCTGGTCGAGGTACCGGGCGAGACAGAGCGCCTCGTCGATGCCGTGACGGTCGAGGGGGCGGTCCGCTTCCGGTGGGTCGACCGGGTCGACCGGGATCCGGCGTCCGACGGTGTCGGTGCGGACCGCGTCGACGAGGCGCGCGCCGTCGATCGTCCACGTCGTGTCGCCGATCCGCACCGTGCAGGTCGTCGCTGCCCGCAGCGCCTCGACGAGACGGTGACGGCGAGCGGCACCGAGGAACGCGGACAGCCGGTCGCGCACCTGGGCGGCCTCCTCGAAGCGCTGCTGGGTGACGAGGTCGGTCATCTTCGCCACGAGGCGCCCGGTGACGTGGTCGACCTCGCCGCCGAGCGCTCGTCGCGCCGTCTCGACGGCGTCGAGGTAGCGGCGTTCGTCGACCGGTTCGGCACACGGGCAGAACGCCACACCGAGTTGGGCCGCGCCGCAGGGAGCCGCCGTCCGGTCGGGCACGTGACGTCGCGACAGGCGCGTCGAGCACCGGCGGAGCGGGACGGTCGAGGTGATCGCCTCGATGACGAGGGTCGCCGTCGAGCGCGACGGGAGCGGTCCGAGGTGGACGCCACCGGGGGACGGTTCGCGCACCACGGCGAGCCGGGGCCACGGTGCGGCGGTGTCGAGACGAACGTAGCAGTAGCGATCGGCGCGGGTGCCGACCCGGTTGTAGCGGGGGAGGGCCCGGGCGATCATCCGCTGTTCGACCACCGCGGCGGTGAGCGGGTCGGGCAGCTCGATGTGGTCGACGCGTGTGGCCTCCCGCAGCATCGGGCCGATCCGGCGTCGGTCCTCGCTGCCGAAGTAGCTGCGGACCCGTTGGCGCAGGTTGGTCGCCTTCCCGACGTACAGCACTTCGTCGTCGCGGCCCCGGAAGACGTAGACGCCTGGTCGGCGGGGGAGCGTCGACGTCATCGCGAGTTTGGCCGACTGGGGGTGACCGGCCAACTTCGTCAACGCCACCAGGTCGTCGAGGCCCGTCACGCCGAGTCCGGTGGCCCGTTCGATCAGCAGGTGCAGCAGGTCGACCGTGGCGAGGGCGTCGTCGAGCGCCCGGTGCGATGGTCGATGGTCGAGGCGGAAGCGGCTCGCCAGGGTGGCCAGCCGACAGTCGGGGACCTCGTCGCGCACGAGCCGCCGGGCGAGCGCGACGGTGTCGACCACGGTCGGCGCGGGACGGGGGCGACCCGTCCGCTCGCAGGCCGCGCGGAGGAACCCGAGGTCGAACGCGACGTTGTGGCCGACCACCACGGCGTCGCCGACGAAGTCGAGCAGTGTGCCGAGCACCGACTCGACGCGTGGCGCCGTGGCCACCACGGCATCGGTCAAGCCGGTGAGCACGCTGATCTGCGGCGGGATCGCCCGCCCGGGGTTCACGAGGGTCTGGAACGTCCCGAGGAACTCGCCACCACGGACGAGGACCGCCCCGATCTCGGTGATGCGGTCGTCGTGGCGGTTGCCGCCCGTCGTCTCCAGGTCGATCACGCAGAACGTCGCATCGACGAGGGGCACCCCCAGGTCGTCGAAGCTTGGCTGGGCAGGTTCGGTCGGGCGGGGGCTGGTCGGGGCGGGGCTGGTCGGGACGGGCGGTCGCACGGATGGACATCCAATCGCAAACAATCGTTCGAGTCAAGAACACCCGTTCTCCTGATTCGACAGGGGGAGTACCCTGACGCCGTGGACCCGGCCGGACTCGATCGCGGTGACCTCGAGCCGCCGCGGATCGAGCACCGGCACCTGCGTGGCGCGCTCGAGTTCGCCGTCCGGTTCGCGGACGAGGCGCGGCGCAACGCCGCACCCGTCACGGTGCCGGCGCCGGTCCGGGCGCTCGTCGGCAAGCCGCGCGTGCCGACCGCCGCCCTGGGCAAGCTGCGCCGGGCGATCGAGGCCGATCCGGGCTTCCGGGAACAACTCGCTCGCGTCGTCACGCCCGAACTGGTCGACCCGGTCGGCTACGTCTGGCTGACCCGGACCGAGGGGTGGGAGACGCGGCTCGCCGCGCTCGTCGCCGATGTCGAACGTGCCGAGCACGACCGCGAGCTCGAGACGGAGCTGCAGCGCGAGCGCAAGCGGCGCGAGGCCGCCGAGCAGCGCGCGACCCGCGAGCGCGCCAAGGTCGTGGGTCTCGAGATGCAGGTCGAGCAGCTGGGCACCGAACTCGACGAGCGGCGCGCCGAGGTCGACGGGCTCGCCGACCAGTGCCGCACGATGCGAGCGGAGCTGATCGATGCCCGCAACGAGGTCCGTCACGCGAACGACCGCGCCGCCGCGGCGGCGGCTCGCGCCGAGTCGCTGGAGACCGATCGCGACGACGCGTCGGCCCGTGCTGCGCGTGCCGAGGGGACGCGCGACGAGGTGCTCGCAGCACGGGTCGAGTCATCGCTGGAATCCGGACGGATCGCCGAGGCGGCGGTGATCGCCCGCGATCTGGCAGCGCAGCTCTCGGCACTGGCCGAGCAGGCGGGCGTGCCCGACCGCCGTGCCGCCGGCACCGTCGGTGCGCCGGTGCGTCGACCGCTGTCGCTGCCGGGCGGGGTCGTGGGCGATTCCGAGGCGGCCGCGGAGCACCTGCTCCGGTCCGGTGCGAGCGTGCTGGTGGACGGGTACAACGTGTCGATGCTCGGGTGGCCCGACATCGACCTGGCGGACCAGCGCCGGGCGCTGCTCGACGCGGTGGAGAACCTCGCCAGGCGCGTCGGGGCCGACCTGACGGTCGTGTTCGACGGCGCCCGGGTGGTGGGCGCGGCCGCCGAGGGGCGCCGCGTGGTGCGGGTGGTCTACTCGTCCGACGGGGCCACCGCGGACGACGTGATCCGCGACGAGGTCGCCCGGCTCCCCGCCGGTCGCGCCGTCGTGGTCGTCACAAACGACGCCGAGATCGTCCGCGACGTGCGCGCGGCCGGGGCCAACACGCTGACGAGCGAGCAGTTCCTGGCGGTCGCCCGGCGATGAGCCGGGACGGGTCGCGCACCCGCCGCCGCCTCGCACTGCTGGCGAGCAGCGTGTTCGCCGCCGCCTTCGCGGCGATGCTCGCCGCCCAGCTCTCGCTGATGTCGTTCCTCGACACGGCCCGGGCCGAGTCGGTCGCGGACGAGGTCGCCGCGTCGGCGTTCGTGACCGGGCTCGTCGACGACGCCGTCCGCAACGCCGTCGCCCCGGTCGCCGGTGACGACGTCGCCCGGGAGGTCGCGGCCGCGGCGAGCTCCGATCCCCGTGTCCGGGGCGTCGTCCGGTCGGCGCTCGTGTCGGGCCACCGGCAGCTCGTCGACCCCTCGGCACCTCGGGGTACCAGCCCGAGGCAGGTCGACGCGGTCGTCTCCGACGTGGTGGGCGACCTGAGCGCGCAGTTCGGCGTCGACCTCTCCGGTGCGGCCGAGCAGGTCCGGGTACCCGACGCGCGCCCCGCCCAGGTTCCCGACGTCGGGTTGCGCGATCTCGCACTGATCACCCGTGCCGTCGCGGCCCTGCTCGCAGTGGTCGCCGCCGGCGCGTGCGTCGCCCTCCATCCGCGACCGGCGCTCGGCCTCGCCGCGATCGGTGCCCGCGCCGCGATCGTGTGCGGCACGTGGGGAGTCACGCTCCTCGTCGTCGGCTGGGTGGTCGGTCGCGTCGCGGACACCCTGTTCGGCGAGCTGATCGAGGCGATCTGGAGCTCGGCGGCGCCGGCCGTGCTCGGCGTCGTCGGGGCCGGGGTGCTGCTCGGCGTCGGCACGTGGCTCGGCGGCCGCGCGATCGACGGCCTGCTGGGATCGCCACCGCCCGCTCATCGCTGAGACGGCAGGGTCTGACGCGAACGCGGGCTGCCCGGGCACGCGGTGTCCGACGGCACGGCGCTCGGCCGACGGGGGTTGTGTCACACCCCCTCGTCAGGATGGCCGCATGGATCTCTCCGACCGGCCCTCGCTGACGATCGCGTGCGACGAGTGCGCGATGCAGCACAGCACCGCCTGCGACGATTGCGTCGTCACCTACTTCGTCGGGCCCGACGCGCCGACCGGACCGCTGACGCTGGACGAACACGAGGAGGAGGTGGTGCGCCTGCTGACCCGAGCCGGGCTCGTCCCGGCGCTGCGACACCGGCTGGTGGGGTGATCCGTCCCGCGCCTCCTACCCTGTGGACGTGCGCCGATCCGAACCGTTGCCGAGCCTCGACGAGCTCGTCGCGATGGCGGCCGAACGCGGCATCCCGCACCTCGGGGTCGCTCCGGCCACGGTGCTCGACCGGGCGCGGGCCGCGCTCCACGAGCGCAAGGCGGCGGGGCTGCACGCCGGGATGGCGTTCACCTACCGCGACCCCGACCGCTCGACCGACCCGCAGCGCGCCGTGCCCGGGGCCCGGTCGGTGCTCGTCGCCGCCCGGCCGTACCTGGCCGACGAGGTACCGCGTCGGCCGTCGGGGCCCCAGGCCCGCGTCGCCCGGTATGCCTGGGTCGACCACTACGCACCCCTCCGCGATGCTCTGCGCGACATGGCCCGGCGCCTCAAGCGGTCGGGCGAGCGGGCGGTCGCGTTCGCCGACGACAACGCGATCGTCGACCGCGAGGTCGCCCACCTCGGCGGCCTCGGCTGGTTCGGGAAGAACGCCAACCTGTTGCTGCCCGGTGCCGGCAGCTACTTCGTGCTCGGATGTGTCGTCACGACCGCCGAGTACCCGGTCGCCACGCCGGTGGCCGACGGGTGCGGCTCCTGTCGACGGTGTCTCGACGGGTGCCCGACCGGGGCGATCGTCGCGCCCGGTGTGGTCGACGCGACCCGGTGCCTCGCGTGGCTCGTCCAGCAGCCGGGGACGTTCCCGCCCGAGCACCGCGAAGCACTCGGCGACCGCCTGTACGGCTGCGACGACTGCCAGGAGGTCTGCCCGCCGACGGTCCGGTGGGGGCCTCGACACACCGTCGAACTCGGCGCCGCACCGGATGTCCAGGCGTGGGTCGACGTGCTCGAGCTGCTCGACGCCTCCGACGCCGACCTGCTCGACCGGCACGGCCGCTGGTACGTGCCCGAGCGCGACCCGCGGTGGATCCGTCGCAACGCGCTCGTCGTGCTCGGCAACATCGGGGACCCCCACGACGAACGCACCCGACGGACGCTCGATCGCTACCGCGTGGGCACCGACCCCGTCCTCGCGGAGCATGCCGAATGGGCCGCCGCTCAGCTCGGCCTGATCGGAACCACCACGTGAAGCACCTGCTCGTCACGAACGACTTCCCCCCGAAGATCGGCGGTATCCAGTCGCTGCTGTGGGAGTGGTGGCGTCGGCTCCCGCCCGACCGCTTCGCGGTGCTCACGAGCCCGTACGCCGGCGCCGACGAGTTCGACGCTGCGCAGCCGTTCCGCGTCGAGCGGACCCGCGAGCCGGTGCTCCTCCCGCACCCGTGGATGGTGCGCCGTGTCGACGCCCTGGCCGAGGAGTTCGGGGCCGATCTGGTCGTCCTCGACCCGGCCCTGCCACTCGGGCTGATCGGCCCGTCGCTGCGGCGTCCCTACGACGTCGTGCTGCACGGTGCGGAGGTGACCGTGCCCGGTCGGCTCCCGGTCAGCAAGCAGACCCTCGGATGGGTCTTGCGGCGGGCCCGACACGTCATCGCTGCCGGCGGATACCCGGCGGCCGAGGCCGAGCACGCCGCCGGCCGCCGGCTGCCCGTGACGGTCGTCCCGCCGGGCGTCGACGTACAGCGGTTCCGACCGCTCACCGAGGCCGAGCGCGCCGACGCCCGGCGCGACCTCGGCCTCCCCGTCGACGCCGAGCTCGTCGTGTCGATCTCGCGGCTCGTCCCGCGCAAGGGCTTCGACACCGCGATCCGAGCGGTGGCGCGGCTCGCCGATCGGCGACCCGACCTCGTCCTGGCGATCGCCGGTGGCGGTCGCGACGAGGCCCGTCTCCGTCGCCTCGCCGAGGAGCTGTCCGCGCCCGTCCGCTTCCTCGGTCGGGTCGCGAACGACGACCTCCCCCGGCTCTACGGGTGTGCCGACGTGTTCACGATGCTGTGCCGGAACCGGTGGTACGGGCTCGAGCAGGAGGGGTTCGGGATCGTGTTCGTCGAAGCCGCGGCCTGTGGGGTGGTGCAGGTCGCGGGTGACTCGGGCGGTGCGGCCGAGGCGGTGGCCGACGGCGAGACCGGTGTGGTCGTGCGCGATCCCGACGACGCGGTCGCGGTCGCCGACGTCCTCGGCCGCTTGCTCGACGATCCGCAACGGCGGGCCGAGATGGGTCGCGCCGCGCGGCGACGCGCCGAGCGCGAGTTCGCCTACGACGTGCTCGCCGCTCGGCTCGGCGCCGCGCTCGGCATCGACTGAGCGCAGCATCGGCCTGACTGGCATCATGCGCCGCATGGAGCCCCGCAACGAGCCCGACGACCGGTCCCGCACCGGCGGCGTCCTGGTGCGCGCCAACGTCGCGGCGACGTCGCTGTTCGCCGTCACCGCGGGCTACGCCGCGGCGAGCTTCACCACGACCGCCCAGTGGGTCGGTGCCATCACGGCGATGTCGTTGTTCGCGGTCGGTGTGTTCACGTTCCTCTGGTCGTACTGGAGTGCCGTGCAGCGCAGTCGCGAGGTGCAGATCGCGGTGTCCCAGCTGTACCTGCTGCTCGGGCCGGCCATCCCCGCACGCGTGCGCCGGGTGATGAACCTGGTGCTGTTCGCGCAGGTCGCGATCGCCACCGTCACGGCGCTGGCACGCCCGGACGGCCCCGACGGGAACCCCGGTTCGTCGCTCGCCGTCGGCTTCCTCGTCCCGATGCTCGGCTTCGGACTCAACGGTCTGTGGGCGGTCCGCCACGGCGATTTCGAACCGCGTGCCGACGACGTACCCGGTTCGGGGGGCGCGATCGGGCAGAATGCAGACCATGGCTGAGACCGCCACCGAGATCACCACGATCGACGCGACCCCCGAGCACGTCTGGGACATCGCCATCGACGTCGAGCGGTACCCCGAGTGGGTGCGCGACGTGAAGGAAGCCACGATCGTCGAGCGCGACGCTGACGGACGCCCCACCAAGGTCGAGTTCCGAGCATCAGCGCTCGGGCGCAGCACGCACTACACCCTCGCCTACGACTACTCGCAGGCGCCCGCCGTCCTGGCGTGGGACATGGTGAAAGGCGACATCCAGCGTTCGATCACCGGCTCGTACCACTTCAGTCCGGCCGACGGCGGCGGGACCGACGTGCGCTACGACCTGACCATCGAGTTGGTCGTGCCGCTGCCCGGCTTCGTGAAGCGACGCGCCGAGGTCCGCATCCTGAACACGCTCAAGGAGCTCAAGGTCCGCGCCGAGTCGTGACGCCCGTCGGATGACCGTTCAGCGCTCATGAGCCCGGCGACGAACCACCTGGGCATCGATGTCGGCGGGACGAAGTCGCTCGGCGTCGTGGTCGACGCCGACGCCCGCATCGTCCGCACGGCGCGCCACGCGACGCCACACGGTGCCGACGCCGTGATCGACACCATCGTCGCCCTCGTCGACGAGCTCGGCCCGGTCGACACCGTGGGGGTCGGCGTGGCCGGACTCGTCACCCACGACGGCGTGCTCCGCGCGGCCCCGAACCTGCCGGGAATCCGCGAGCTCGCGGTCGGCGACCGCTTGCGCCGGCGTCTCGGCCGCGACGTCGCCGTCGAGAACGATGCAACGTGCGCGACCGTGGCGGAGTGGCGGCTCGGTGCCGGCGACGGCGTTCCCGAGATGCTGATGGTCGCACTCGGCACCGGCATCGGTGGCGGGGTGGTGAGCGGCGGGGAGATCCGGCGCGGCCGCAACGGGTTCGCCGGCGAGTTCGGTCACATGGTGATCGACCCGCACGGGCCACCGTGCGTCTGCGGCCGGCGCGGCTGCTGGGAACGCTTCGCCTCGGGTGCCGGCATGGCGCGACTGGCGCGCGAGGCGGCACTCGGGGGTCGGGCCGCCCGGGTGGTCGACCTCGCCGGCGGCGACGCCGAGCTCGTGCGGGGGGAGCACGTGCAGACGGCCGCGCGCGAGGGCGACGCCGATGCGCTCGCCGTCGTCGACGAGTTCGGACGGTGGGTCGCGCTCGGCCTGGCCAACCTCACGAACGCGTTCGACCCCGAGGTCATCGTCGTCGGCGGCGGACTCGTGTCGGGCGTCGACCTGTACCGCGAGCCCGTCGAGCGCTGGTTCGCGGAGCTGCTGTACGCGCCCGAGGCGCGACCACACCCGCGGCTCACCGTCGCCCGGTTGGGTGAACAGGCGGGTGCCGTCGGCGCGGCGCTCCTCGGCGCCGGACGCGCCGACTGACGCGGACGCGCCGTCTGACGCGGACGCGCCGTCTGACGCGTTCGTCAGGTGAGCGGCTCTGCGGCGACGGTGAACGTCGGGCTGAGATGCGAGGTGTCGTTGAAGCAGCGCACGATCCAGCGGTCGGGCGTGATCACGAGATGCGAGATCGAGGCATTGTCGGCGCCGACGAACGCGAACCCGGTGGCGCCGGTCGCCAACGCGATCGCCGTGCCGATCACCCCGCCGTGGACGAACGCAGCCACGGCCTGGTCGGGGTGCGCTGCGGCGATCCGTTCCAACCCGGCGTGGACCCGTGCGGCGAGCGCCTCGTTCGATTCGGCGCCCGGGATCACGTCCCAGCGGCCGCGGGCGTGGACCTCCTGCGCGATCGGACCGCCCTCGGCCATGCGGCGGCGGAACTCGCCACCCTCCCACTCGCCCAGATGGGCCTCGCGCAGATCGGGCTCGACCACGGGCCGGAGACCGAGTCGCTCGGCGAGCGGCGCGGCGGTCTGGTGGGTCCGCTGCATGGTGGTCACGTAGATCGCCGAGATCGGTTCGCCCGTGGCGACGAGGCGGTCCGCCACCGTTCGGGCCTGGGCGTGCCCGTTCGGGTCGAGCGGCGGGTCGCCCTGGCCGTCGACGAGTGGGTGACTGACACCCTCGACGTAGGGCGCCGATTCGCCGTGGCGCACGAGGAGGATCTCGCAGGCCCCGGGTGGGCGCTCGAAGCGGGTCTGGCGGAAGGTACGGCGTTCGGTCATCGGTCGTGCTCTCGGTCGTGCTCTCGGTCGTGCTCGCGCTGGGGTCGGTCAGCCGTCGTGGCCGGGAAAGTTGGCCACGGCATCGTGGATCTCGGCCCACGCCTTCTCACGGCCGCCGATACCCGATGTCGACGAGTACTTGTCGGGTTCGAGCGCCTTGTACACCTCGAAGAAGTGCTGGATCTCGGCCATCAGCTGTGGCGAGAGATCGGAGATGTCGTCGACACCGGTCCAGCGCGGCTCCTTCGGCGGGACGCAGATCAGCTTGGCGTCCTCGCCGGCCTCGTCGCGCATGTACAGCACGCCGATGGGGCGGGCCTCGACCCACACGCCCGGGTACACCGGGTCGTCGAGCAGGACGAGCGCGTCGAGGGGATCGCCGTCGCCGGCGAGCGTGTCGGGGACGAAGCCGTAGTCGGCCGGGTAGGTCGTGGCCGTGAACAACCGCCGATCGAGGAACACGCGGTTGCCCTCGTGGTCGATCTCGTACTTGTTGCGGCTCCCGCGGGGGATCTCGATGACGACGTAGATGCAGCCGTCGGTGGGGGTCCTGGTCATCGCGGCCATCCTCGCACAACGGTGACCCGGTAGCGTCGGGTGCATGGAGTTCCGCCGGATCACGAATCTGCCGCCCTACGTGTTCACGATCATCAACAACTTGAAGATCGAGGCACGACGGGCAGGCAACGACGTGATCGACCTGGGCTTCGGCAACCCCGACATCCCCTCGCCGCAGATCGCTGTCGACAAGCTGGCCGAGGCCGCCCGCATGCCGCGCAACCACCGGTACTCGCTCAGCCGCGGGCTGCCCAAGCTCCGCGAGGCGATCGCCGGCTATTACGAGCGCACGTGGGGGGTCGAGCTCGATCCCGAGCTCGAGATCACCAACACGATCGGGTCCAAGGAGGGCTTCAGCCACCTCATGTGGGTCCTGCTCGACAACGACGACGCAGCGATCGTGCCGAGCCCGAGCTACCCGATCCACATCTACGGGCCCCTGTTCGCCGGGGCGGACCTCCGTCAGGTGCCGATGCGCGGCCTGACCCACCCCGAGGCGCGGGCCAACTTCGAGGAGGACTTCTTCGCCAGCCTCACGACCGCCTACGACATCGGCTGGCCCAAGCCGCGGGTGCTCGTCATCTCGTTCCCCCACAACCCGACGGGCGCCACCGTCGATCTGGCGTTCATGCAGCGCGTCGTCGATTTCTGTCGCGAGCGCGAGATGGTCGTCGTCCACGACTTCGCCTACGCTGACGTCGGCTTCGGCGGGGTGCAACCCCCGAGCATCCTGCAGGCCGAGGGGGCCAAGGAGTGCGCGGTCGAGCTGTACTCCATGACGAAGAGCTTCTCGATGGCCGGCTGGCGGTGCGCGTTCCTGCTCGGCAACGCCGAGGTCGTGCAGGCGCTCGTCAAGCTGAAGAGCTACCTCGACTACGGCATGTTCCAGCCCGTCCAGATCGCGGCGACCGTCACACTCAACGAGCAGGCCGACTTCCCCAAGGAGGTCTGTCGCACCTATGAGAGCCGGTGCGACACCCTGATCGACGGGCTGTCGCGGATCGGCTGGGAGGTGCCCAAGCCCGGTGGCTCGATGTTCGTGTGGGCGCCGATCCCCGAGCCCTACGCCGACCTCGACTCGGTCGAGTTCTGCTCGTTGATGGTGCGCGACTGCGACGTCGCGTTGTCGCCCGGGCTCGGGTTCGGGCCGGGTGGCGAGGGGTACGTGCGGTTCGCCCTCATCGAGAACGAGAAGCGCATCCAGCAGGGCGTCCGCAACCTGCGGCGAGGCCTCACCAAGTTGGGCTGACCGGCCCGGTCGACCGGGCGATCCCGGACGAAACACTCCCGTCATCGTGCCGACACGGACCGTCGGTAGCGTGCCGCGCGTGCTGGTCGTCGTGCGGGTCTGGCTCCCGGACCGGCCGGGCGCGCTCGGCCAGGTGGCGAGCCGGATCGGCGCGGTGCGAGGCGACGTGCTCGGGATCGAGATCCTCGAGGTCGGAGGTGGGCGGGTGATCGACGAGCTGGTCGTCAGCATCGACCACCTCGATCTGGTGGAGCTGCTGATCACCGAGGTCGGCGCCGTGGACGGTGTGTCGGTCGAGCACGTCCGGCCGATCGAGGGTGACCGTGCCGATCCGGACCTCACCGCGCTGGCGGTCGGCGCCGAGCTCGCCGAGGCCGACCGGTCCGATCGACCCGGGGTGCTGTGCGACGGCCTCGAACGAGTCACCGACGCCAGCTGGGCCGTCGTGTTGCGCGACGGCGAGATCGTCGAGCAGCGCGGCGAGCCGCCCGACCTCGCCTGGCTCCGGGCGTTCCTCGCCGGGAGTCGCCACCTCGGCCCGGGCGCGACCGGCGACCAGGGCGCGCCGAGCGACATCGTGTGGACCCACCTCGCCCGGTCCGGACTGTCGGCCGCCACAGGTCGCCACGATCGCCCGGTGCACGAGCGCGAGCGCCAACGGGTCGCGTTGCTCGGTCGCCTCGCCGACACGCTCATCGACTGACCGCCCGGCATCGACCGAACCGTCCGCGCCGATCGACCGGATCGCGTCGATCGGCGCAGACGGTTCGGGTCAGTCCGTCGCCGACCAGGCTCGAGTTCGGTCGACGGCTCGCCGCCACGTCGCGTGCAGCGTGTCGGCGAGGCCGCGGTCGGCCTGGGGCTCGAAGGTGGCCTCCAGCTGCCACTGCTCGGTGATCGCGTCGAGGTCGGGCCACACGCCCTCGGCCAGGCCCGCCAGGAATGCCGCCCCGAGGGCGGTCGTCTCCTGATCGACCGGGCGGCGCACCGTGACCCCGAGCTGATCGGCCTGGAACCGCAACATCACGTCCATCGCCGACGCGCCTCCGTCGACCCGGAGCTCCTGCAGCGGCGTACCGCTGTGCTCGACCATCGCGTCGACCACGTCGCGCACCTGGAATGCCATCGACTCGGCGACGGCTCGCGCCACGTGGGCGCGCGTGGTGCCGCGGGTGATGCCGAAGATCGCGCCGCGTGCGTACGGGTCCCACCACGGGGATCCGAGCCCGGTGAACGCCGGGACGACCACGACGCCACCGCTGTCGTCGACCGACTCGGCGAGCGGGCCGGTCTCGGGCGCGGCGTCGATGATGCCGAGGCCGTCCCGGAGCCACTGCACGGCCGCGCCCGTGACGAAGATCGACCCCTCGAGCGCGTAGTGGACGGTGCCGTCCGCGAGCTCCCACGCGATGGTGGTGAGCATGCCCTCGGTGGGTTCGGGACAGTCGGCACCGACGTTCATCAGCACGAAGCTGCCGGTTCCGTAGGTGTTCTTCGCCGTGCCGGGCTCGAAGCAGGCCTGTCCGAACAGGGCGGCCTGCTGGTCGCCCGCGACGCCGCTGACGGGGATCCCCGCCGGCACGCCGCACCGGTCAGACGTGACGCCGATCCGACCGCTCGAGGGTCGGACCTCGGGGAGCGCGCCGATCGGCACGCCGAGCACGTCGCACAGGTCCGGGTCCCAGCGGCGTTCGCGGATGTCGAACAGCAGGGTGCGGCTGGCGTTGGTGACGTCGGTGGCGAACACCTCGCCACCGGTCAGGTTCCAGATCAGCCAGGCGTCGACCGTGCCGAGCGCGAGGTCGTCGGAGACCTCGACGCCGCCGTGGCGCAGCATCCACTCGAACTTCGTCCCGCTGAAGTACGGATCGAGCACGAGACCGGTCCGATCGCGGACCATCGGGAGGTGGCCGGCGTCGGTGAGCTCCTGGCAGCGGTCGGCCGTGCGACGGTCCTGCCACACGATCGCCCGGTGCAGGGGACGGCCGGTCGAACGCGACCAGGCGACGACGGTCTCGCGCTGGTTCGTGATGCCGATCGCCGCGACGGCATCGGCGCCGAGCTGCTCGACGACCTCGTTGAGGGTGGCCTTTGCGGCCTCCCAGATCTCGTCGGCGTCGTGCTCGACGTGGCCCGGTTCGGGGTAGTACTGCGGGAACTCCCGGTACGCCGCGACGGGCTCGCGTCCGTCGCGGAACACCGCTCGGCTGCGCACCCCCGTGGTGCCGGCATCGATCGCGATCACACAGGTCGGGTCGTCGTCGCTCACGGGCGGTCACCGTAGCGAACCCCCGTCGCCCCGTCGCCCCGTCGCTCCGTCACCCCGTCACCTCCCGTCCCGCCGCCCCACCCCACCCCGGTTCCCGGTCCGGATCTGCAGCTGAGTGACACAGAGTCGCTGGCTGCCGGCATGTGCGGCGCTGGGCGACTCTGTGTCGCTGGGGTGCGGGTGGGGTGGGGTTCGGATGTGCAGCTGGGCGACTCAGAGTCGCTGGCTGCCGGCATGTGC
>SKSP01000327.1 GCA_007122945.1 Ilumatobacteraceae bacterium
GGTCTCGATCGCGGTCGGCTCGCTGGCGGTCGGCTCGCTGGCGGCGGAGACGGATGTGGTGCTGGTGTCGGACAAGGGGGAACTCTTTCGGATGGGACGTCGAGGGACGGGTGGACATCGGCGCGCGCGAAGGCGAGCGCACCGAGTGATGCTACCAGGACACCTGCGGAGCGACCATCCCCCTTCGCGACGGCGTCGCGACCCGGTCACGGCCGGTGGGCGGTGACCAGGAACTCGGCGGTCTCGGTCGTCGGTGGACCGGTGCCGTACGCGCCGGGCTCGACCCCGGCGATCCGGTCGACCACCAGCCCGTGCCGGCCGAGCAGGAGCCGCAGCTCGCGCGGCGTGTAGCAGCCGGTCCACAGGTCGACCTCGACCGGCCGACCGTCGGGGTCGCGCACCTCGGTCCGCTCGTGGGCGACACCCGCGTCGGCGTCGAACGTCGCGTCCGAGTGGTACTTCACCGCGAAGTAGGCGTTGAACGCGCTGAGCAGCAGCCGTCCGCCCCGGCGCAGGGCACGCGCCATGCCGGCGACCACGCGATCGTCGCCGTCGCCGCTCGTCATCAGACCGAATGCACCCTGGCACAGGCAGATCACGGCGTCGTACCCCCCGTCGTACTCCGCGTCGGACCCCCCGTCGTACCCCGCGTCGTACTCCGCGTCGTACTCCGCGTCGGACGCGAGCGCCCTCGCGTCGAGCCGCTGGAAGGTGGCCCCCGGGGGCGCGTCGCGACGGGCGAGCTCGACGAACGTCGCACTGATGTCGATCCCGTGGACGAGGATGCCGCGTCGGGCGAGCTCATGGGCGTGTCGTCCGGGCCCGCAGCCGACGTCGAGCACCCGCTCGCCCGGCGCCAGGCCGAGCTCGGCGACGACGTGGTCGACCTCTTGGTGCGTGCCCTTCGTGAAGGAGTACCGCAGGTAGGCCGAGCCCAGGTGATCTGCGATCGGTTCGAACCAGTGGTCGTGTCCGCCGCCGGGCAGGTCGGTCACGGTCGATCGGCCTCGAGATCGGCCGCGTAGCCCGCCTCGAGGTCGCGCCAAACCACCCCGGGGTCCGCATCGACGAGTCCCTGGGCACAGACGATGCGCTCGAGGCCCGGCGCGTCGCGCAGCGCGTCGCGCAGCGCGTCCCACGTGGCCGGGTCCCACACGTGACCGCGCCGGAACGCCTTGGCGCAGTGCACGAAGACCTCGTCGGCGCGCACGACGACGACGGTCCTCGGGCGGCGGATCTCCTCGGCGAAGCGATCGAGAACGGCGTCGGCCGTCGTCACCCACGCTGCGCCGTTGAGCCGGACGGTCTCGTCGAGGCCCGGGACGACGAACAGCAAACCGGCCCGGCCGGTCGCGACCATCGCCCGCAGCGAGTCGATCAGGTTGTTGCCGTTGAGATCGGGGATCGCGACGTGCCGGTCGTCGAGCACGTGGACGAAGCCGGGAGCGCCACCGCGTGGCGAGACGTCGACGCCACCGTCGGCACCCGCCGTCGCGATCAACAGGAACGGCGACGCACCGATGAACGCCCGCGTCGCCGGGTCGATCCAGTCGTACTTCTTGTGCTGCACCAAACGGGACGGCTGCCGGTACAGCTCGCGCAACACGTCCTCGCTGGTGACGACGCCGCCCGCGAGGATCGCCGGCTCGTCGCGGGCCGGATCGTCGTGATCGATCGGCATGGGACCTCCTCGGTCGTTCCCCCTGGGTCGTTCCTCAGCCCTTCGCCGCCGCCCACGAACTGCCGCGCGAGACGTTGACCTCGAGCGGGACGTCGAGGTCGGCGGCGCCGCGCATCAGGTCGACGACGGCGCCGGCGACCTCGTCGGCCTCGGCCGGTTCGAGCTCGACGAGGACCTCGTCGTGCACCTGCAAGATGAGTCGGCTGGCCCGGCCACGAGCCTCGAGGGCCGCGTCGACACGCACGAGGGCGACCTTGAAGATGTCGGCGGCGAGCCCCTGGATGCCGGCGTTCATCGCCTGGCGCTCGCCGGCCTGACGGATCCGGAAGTTCGGGTCGAGCAGCTCGGGGATCGGTCGGCGGCGACCGAACAGCGTCTCGGTGTACCCGCGGCTGCGGGCCTCGGCGACGGTGCGATCCATGTACTCCTTGACGTTCGGGAACGCCTCGAAGTACGCGTCGAGGATCAGCGCGGCCTCCTCGGTCGGGATGTTGAGCCGCTGCCCGAGGCCGTACGCCTCCATCCCGTAGGCGAGCCCGTAGGAGACCATCTTGGCCTTCGAGCGTTGGTCGACCGTCACGTCGGCCGGTTCGACACCGAACACCCGCGCCGCCGTGGCGTTGTGGATGTCGGTGTTGCTGGTGAACGCGGCGATCAGCCCCGGATCCTGGGCGAGATGGGCGATGCAGCGCAGCTCGATCTGGTTGTAGTCGGCCACGAGCAGCTCGAACCCCTCGCCGGGCACGAAGGCGGTGCGGAACACGCGCCCTTCGTCACTGCGCACCGGGATGTTGTGCAGGTTGGGCTGATCGGAGCTGAGTCGGCCGGTGCGTGCGACCGTCTGGTTGAACGTGGCGTGGATGCGGCCATCGGGGGCGATCTCGGCGAGCAGCCCGTCGCCGTAGGTGCCGCGCAGCTTCTCGAGCTCGCGGTGGCGCAGCAGCGGACCGATGAACTCGGGCCACTGGTCGTGCAGCTTCTCGAGCGTGGCGTGGTCGGTCGAGTACCCCGTCTTGGTCCGCTTCGTCGGCACCAGGCCGCGCTCGTCGTAGAGCACCTCTCGGAGCTGGATCGGCGAGTTGAGGTTGAGCTCGTCACGACCGACGATCGAGCGCAGTTCGGCGGCCAGGCGCTGGACCTCCTCGCTCAGGCGGGCGTTGATCGTCCGCAGCGCTTCGGCATCGACGGCCACACCGACGTGTTCCATCTTGGCGAGCACGCGTACGAGCGGGTTCTCGATCGACTCGTACAACTCGACCATGCCGTGGGCCTCGAGGCTG
This sequence comes from Ilumatobacteraceae bacterium, assembly GCA_007122945.1. Lineage (GTDB taxonomy): Bacteria > Actinomycetota > Acidimicrobiia > Acidimicrobiales > Ilumatobacteraceae > SKSP01. Next base: position 2,962 of record SKSP01000327.1, read on the forward strand.
GCGGTGATCGGCTCGGTGAGGTGGTGCACGGCGAGCGCGTCGCGGGCGGCGAGCGTCGAGGGTTCCAGACCGGTGCCGTCGAGGTCGAGCTGGCCGGACGCGGCCGCCGTGTCCGCTGGCGGGGCGAAGCGGGTGAAGCGATCGACGAGGTCGGCGAGGTCGTAGCGGGCTTCGGCTGGGTCGATCAGGTACGCCGCGATGGCCGTGTCGAGCACGAGCCCGCCGAGATCGACACCGAGCGCGAGCAGCGATCGCATCAGCGGCTTGACGTGGTGGCCACGCACGCGGCCGTGGCCACCGAGCGCGACCGCCACGGCCGGGTCGGCGACGACGTCGGCCGGGATCCAGGCGACCTCGGCGGCCGCGCCGTCGACCACGACGGCGATCCCGGCGAGCGGCGACCGGCCCGGCTCGCCCTGCCATGCCGCGCCGACCTCGAGCGTCTCCAGTCCGGCGACGAGCCTGGCGGCGGTCGCGGCGTCGTCGACCACCGTCACCTCGGCGACGAGCTCCTCGCGGTCGTCGTCGACGGTGATGCCGAGATCGTCACCGAGCACCTCGGCGAGCCGGCCCGCGAGCGCCCGGAACTCGAGGAAGTCGAACAAGCGCTTGATCTCGTCGGGCTCGGGGGCGAGGGCGAGGGCGTCGAGGTCGACCCCGTCGAGCGGCGCGTCGGTGCGCAGGATCATCAGCTCGTGGTTCTTGCGGACCCGCTCCTCGTGCTCGGCGAGGTTGGCGCGCAGCTTGGGCGTCTGCTCGTCGACGTGGGCGAAGATGCCGTCGAGGCCGCCGTACTTCACGATCAGCTTGGCGGCCGTCTTCTCCCCCACGCCGGGCACCCCGGGCAGGTTGTCGCTGTTGTCGCCCCGCAGCGCCGCGTACTGCGGGTACAGCGCGGGCGGCACGCCGGTCCGTTCCTCGATGCCGGCCTCGTCGTACAGCGCGTAGTCGCTCACGCCGCGCTTGTTGTAGAGCACGCGCACGTTCGGATCGCGGACGAGCTGATAGCTGTCGCGGTCGCCGGTCACGATGATCACGTCGTGGCCGCGTTCGACGAGCGGGTCGACCGCCGACGCGATCAGGTCGTCGGCCTCCCACCCGGCCGCCTCGACGGTCTGGATGCCGAGCGCGTCGAGCACCTCGCGCACGAGGCCCATCTGCTGGCGCAGGATGTCGGGCGCCGCCTCGCGCTGGGCCTTGTACTCGGGCTCGGCCTCGTGGCGGAACGTCGGCTCGGGCCGGTCGAAGGCGACCAGCACCCCGTCTGGTCGCTGCTCGTTGAGCACGTAGATCAGCATCGACGTGAACCCGAACACGGCGTTGGTGATCTGCCCGCTGGCGGTCGCCATGTCGCTCGGCAGGGCGAAGAACGCCCGGTAGGTGAGCGAGTTGCCGTCGACGAGGAGGACCGTGGACACCGGGACGCTCCGGGTCACTCCGGCCGCAGCGAGCCGTCGAGGATCCGCTCGGCGACGTCGCGCATCCGGGTGCGCTCGCTCATCGCCGTGCGCTGGATGAACGTGAACGCGTCGGCCTCCTTGAGCCCGCACTCGTCGATCAGCAGGCCCTTGGCCCGGTCGATCGTCTTGCGGGCCTCCAGCTGCTCGCCGAGGGCGTCGATCTCGCCGGTGAGGTTGCGCAGCTCGCGGAACCGGCCGATCGCCACCTCGATCGCGGGGATCAGGTCGCTCTTCTGGAACGGCTTCACGAGGTACGCCAGCGCCCCGGCGTCGCGGGCCTGCTCGACCACCTCGCGCTGGGAGAACGCCGTGAGGATGAGGACCCCGCAGATCTTCTCCCTGTTGATGACGTCGGCCGCCGTCAACCCGTCCATCCCGGGCATCTTCACGTCGAGGATGGCGAGATCGGGCTGCAGGCCGCGCACCAGCTCCACGGCTTCGTCGCCCCGGCCGGTCTCGCCCACGACCTGGTACCCCTCCTCTTCGAGGGTCTCGCGCAGATCCATCCGGATGATGGCTTCGTCCTCGGCGATCACGACACGGATGGACATGACGCTCATTCAAGCAGGTGGGTGCGCGACGCCCCGCCCCCGTCAGGACGAGAGCTGGTCGAGCAGGTCGTCCTGACGCTGCTCGAGCTCGGCGATCTTGGCGGCGACGTGGGCGCGGTGCTTGCGCATCGCGTCGCGGTGCTTGCGGGCGTCGTTGGCCTCGAAGGCCGCCCCCGGGGTCTCGGACACGAGCGCCCGGATGTCGGCGTTGTCGGCGTCGTCGCTGAACACGTCGAGCTGCTCGTCGATCATCGCCAGCTCGTCGCGGAGCTCGCGCAGCCGCGACGACACCTGCGTCAATCGTCGCTGTGTCATCCACCCGGCCATGGACGCAAGGCTAGGGGTGCGACGCGTGCCCCGGGTGGGATTCGAACCCACACCGTACGGAGTTTGAGACCGCTGCCTCTGCCAGTTGGGCCACCGGGGCGCACCACCGAGGCTATCCGGCGCACCCCACCCGCACCCCAGCGCCTCTGTGTCGCCCAGCGCCGCCATACCCGGCAGCCAGCGACTCTGTGTCACTCCGCTGCAGATCCGAACCCCACCCCACC
>SKSP01000074.1 GCA_007122945.1 Ilumatobacteraceae bacterium
CGTCCCCGAGCCCCCGGGCGACGGCGACGGTGCGGACGGGTTCGCGGTCGTCGTCGTGGTCGCGGTCGTGCCGCCGCCTCCCCCGGCGACGAGCGTCGGCGGCGTGGGTGCGGCACCCGGGCGGGCACCCGCGGAGTCGTCGGTGAACGACGTGCTCAGGCACGCACCGGCGGGTCGGTCGCCGGGATCGCCGTCGGCGCCCCCGTCTCCGCCGGGTGCCGGGCCGAGCGCGAACGCGATCTCACCGGCGAGGCGGGCCCGCCCGTCGGGACTCAGGTGGAGGCCGTCGCCGCTCAGCAGGCCCCGTTCGGCGCGGGTCAGCTCGGCCCAGTCCAGCACCTGCACCTCGGGGTAGAAGTCGAGCATCCCACGGATCATCTCGTTCACCTCGGCCCGGTTCGGCCGGAACTCGGTGACGGTGACCAACAACGTCGGGCGCGGCTCGAGTCGGTCGAGGATGCCGTGCAACTCGGCCCGGAACCGTTCGGCATCGCCGCCGTAGTTGCTGCCCAGGAACACCACGGCGGCGTCCCAGTCGACCCCCTCGTCGGGTCGCAGGCGACGATCGAGCACCCGGTGGCCGAAGTCGATGAAGCGGGACACCTCGGCGTTGACCTCCACCGCCCACCCGAGCGGCAGGAGGGTGAAGCACATCTCGCCGCCGTACCGACGGGCGGTGGATGCCGTGATCGAGTCGCCGATCACCATCAGCCGGTTGCCCTCGACACGCTCACCGATCAGACCGAGGTCGTCGGGGCGGGCGACGGTGTCGCGCGGCTCGGTCGAGGTCGTCGTGGTCTCGTCGTCGACGTCCGTTCGGAGGTCCGCGCTCAACGGTTGTGGGACCTCGCCCACGCCCGGGAGCGTGCTGAACGGCGCGGTCGGTGCGGGCGTCGCCTCCGTGACGCCACACGCGGTGACGAGCAACGCGGTGACGAGCAACGCCGCGGGGAGGAGCAACCGTCGGGTTCGCACGGCCGCCATTGAACACCCAGATCGGCCCGGCGCGACGGCACGGCGACGATCGGGCGCCAGCGGGGGGACGGGAGGTCGGTCGGCGATCAGGCGAGCGGCCGCTTGCGGAGCTCGTCGCGGATCTCGACGAGGAGGTCGGCCTCGGTCACCGCGGCCGCTTCCTCGAGCTGTGGCTTCTTCATCTTGTTGTAGGCGCGGACGATCACGAAGCACACGAGCGCGACGATGACGAAGTTGACGAGCGCGGTGACGACGGTGCCGATCAGCAGGGCGCCGTCGCCGACCTCGATGATGATCGAGTCGAAGCTCGGCTGGCCGAAGATCGCCGCGACGAGGTTCATGACGACCCCGTTGGCGACCGCGTCGATCACCGGTGCGAAGGCCATCGCCAGGATCACGGCGATCGCGAGATCGAGCAGGTTGCCGCGGTTGATGAACTCCTTGAACTCCTCGAAGAACGTTCGCATCGGTGATTCCTCCGTCTCGAGAACCGTGGTCGCCCCACGGTCGTGGGTGCGCAGAGTCAACCACACGTCACCGAGTCGCGAGAGCGTGCCGACTACGGTCGGCGCCGTGCCCGGCCGCGACCTCCCACACCGTCGCTGATGCCCAAGCGGCCCTACGACCTGGTGGTGGTGGGCATGGGGTCGGGCGGCACGATCGCTGCGGAGTTCGCCGCCGGCGAGCTGGGGCTGAACGTCGCCGCGGTCGAGCGGGCGCGGGTCGGCGGCGACTGCCTGTGGACCGGGTGCATCCCGTCCAAGACGCTGCTCGCGAGCGCCAAGGTCGCCCACACGGTCGGCACCGCCGAACGGTACGGCGTGGCGGTCGATGCGCCGGAGATCGACCTCGGCGCCGTGTGGGAACGCATCCGATCGGTGCAGGCCGAGATCGCCGACACCGACGCCGATCCCGAGCGGTTCCGCGCGCTCGGCGTGGAGCTGATCGAGGGCGACGCACGGATCACGGGCGCCCGGCAGGTGACCGTGGCGACCGCCGACGGCGAGCGCGTGCTCGACACCGCGTACGTGCTGGTCTGCACCGGGAGCCGGCCGACCATCCCGCCGATCCCGGGTCTCGACGTCGTGCCGCACCTCACGAACGAGACGTTGTTCGATCTGGAACGTCCGCCGGCGTCGGTGGCGGTGATCGGCGGTGGCCCGATCGCCGCCGAGCTGTCACAGGCGCTGGTGCGACTCGGCGTCCCGACGACGGTGTTCGAGATGGGGCCCCGACTCCTCCCCCGCGACGAACCGGAGCTGGCCGACCGGATCACGTGGGTGCTGCGTGACGAGGGTGTCGACATCCACCTCGGGAGCCCGGTCACCGAGGTCACGCCCGGGGTGGACGGGGTCGACGTGCGGACCCACGACGGAGCCGTCGAGGCGGCCGCGGTGTTGGTGGCGGCCGGACGGACCTCGAACGTCGACGGCCTCGGGCTCGAACGGTTCGGGATCGAGGTCGGGCCCGACGGCGTGGTGGTCGACGGCCGGAGCCGCACGATCGTGCCGAGCATCTACGTGGTCGGCGACGCCGCCGCCGGCCGGGCCCGCTTCACGCACTCTGCGGCCCACGACGCGGTCATGGCCGTCCGCGACATGTTCTTCCCCGGACGCGGCCTCGCGGCCGGGTTGGTGCCGTGGTGCACGTTCACCGACCCCGAGCTCGCCCACGTCGGGCTCACCGCCGCCCAGGCGCGCGAGCGGTTCGGCGACCGCGTCGTGGAGGTCCACCGCCAGGAGCTGGTCGACAACGACCGGGCGCGGGCCGACGATCACACCGCCGGGTCGATCATCGTCGTCACGGCGAAGCGTCGCATCGTCGGCGCCCACGTGCTCGCTCCGGCTGCGGGCGAGCTGATCCACGAGCTGGCGCTCGCCGTGCGCTTCGGTCTCGATCTGTCCGACCTCGCCGAGCTGGTCCACGTGTACCCCACCTACGCGACCAGCGTGCAGCAGGCGGCCGCGGCCCGCACGTTCCGCACCGGGCGTCGTCTTCGCGCACTCACCCGCCTCTCCCGCTGGCTCGGCTGACCCTCCCACGCGGTTCTGACGACGTCCCTGATCGCCGGGTGAACGGAAACCACGACGGAATCGCGGCTCGTCCCTCCCACCCGTTCTGACGACGTCCCTGATCGCCGGGTGAACGGAAACCACGACGGAATCGCGGCAGACGGACCGGCGGGGTCACCCACGTCTGCTATCACCGGGCCATGAGCGCACTCGCCGACGAGACCCGATGGATGGACGCGACCGAGCAGGCCCGGCTCGTCGAGGAGGGGCGGGTGTCGCCGGTCGAGCTCCTCGACGCCGCCGTCGAGCGGATCGAAGCGATCGATCCGGCGGTCAACGCGGTCGTGATCCGATGGTTCGACGAGGCGCGCCGGTTCGCCGGCAGCTCCGAGCTCCCCGACGGCCCGTTCCGCGGCGTCCCGTTCCTGCTCAAGGATCTCTGGACCCACTGCGCGGGCACGACCCTGACCAACGGGAACCGGGCGCTGCGGGACGCGCGACCGGTGTCGACGTTCGACACCACCCTCGTGGCGCGGTACAAGGCGGCCGGGTTCGTGATCGCCGGGCGCACGAACAGCCCCGAGCTCGGGAGCCTCCCGGTCACCGAGCCGGTCGCCTACGGCCCGACCCGGAACCCGTGGGACACCGACCGCACACCCGGCGGATCGAGCGGAGGCGCCGCGGTCGCGGTCGCCACGGGGATGGTGCCGATCGCGAACGCCTCGGACGGCGGGGGGTCGATCCGGATCCCGGCATCGTGTTGCGGCCTGGTCGGGCTGAAGGTCTCCCAGGGACGCATGTCGCTCGGGCCGGCCCGGGCCGAGAGCAACCTCGGCGTCGAGCACTGCGTGTCACGGTCGGTCCGCGACACGGCTCGGCTCCTCGACGCCACCCACGGACCGGGCGTCGGCGACTCGGTGATCGCCCCAGCGCCCGTCCGGCCGTACACCGAGGAGGTCGGGGCCGACCCGGGCCGGCTCCGGGTCGGTGTCCTCGATCACGATCCCCGTGGCAACCCGATCGACGACGAGTGCGCCGAGGCCGCCCGTTCGGCCGGCCGGATGCTCGAAGCGCTCGGCCACCACGTCGAGGCGGCGCACCCGCCGATCCTCGGCGATGCGACGGTGTCCGCCCGATTCATGGCGCTGTGGGCGTCGAACATGGCGATGGGGATCGCCACGATGGGCGCGCAGATCGGTCGCGAGCTCACGGCCGACGACGTCGAACCGGTCAACTGGGTGCAGGCCGAGTTCGCGAAGCAGCTGACCGCCGTCCAGCTGGCGGAGGCACTCGCCGCCGTGGCCGGGTTCCGCCGTTCCGTCCAGCAGTGGTGGGCCGACGGGTGGGATGTCCTCGTCACGCCGACGCTCGGCGAGCCGCCGGTGCACATCGGCGAACACGACCCGACGCCCGACGACCCGATGGCGGGGATGCGCCGGTCGGCACGCTTCGTCCCGTTCACCCCGGCGTTCAACCTGAGCGGTCAGCCCGCGGTGAGCCTGCCCCTGCACTGGAGCGCCGACGGGTTGCCGATCGGCGTCCAGTTCGCCGCCGCCTACGGGCGCGAGGACGTGTTGATCCGGCTGGCGTCACAGCTCGAGGCGGCCCACCCCTGGGCCGATCGCCACCCGCCGCTCCACTGAACTCAGCGGGCGGTCCAGCCGCCGTCGACGATCAGGCTCTGGCCGGTGATGAAGGTGCCGGCGGGGCTGGCGAGCAGCAGCAGCGCACCGTCGAGCTCGTGCTCGTGGCCCATCCGGGGGATCGGCGAGTTCTGGGCGATGAAGCGCTGCGAGCCCTCGTCGGACTCCATCGGGGCCGTCATCTCGGTGAGGAACCACCCGGGGCACAGCGCGTTCACGGTGATCCCCTTGCGGGCCCACTGCAGGGCCAGCTCGCGGGTCAGGTTCACCACGGCGCCCTTGCTGGCGCAGTAGTTCGCCTGCTTGACCGGTGTCCCACCGACGTGGCCGAGCATCGACGCCACGTTGACGATCGCCCCACCACCGGCGGCGATCATCGACGGTCCGCACAGCTTCGACAGGTGCCAGAGCGCGGTGACGTTGACCTCGAGCACCTCGCGGAAGACGTCGAGCTCCTCGTCCTCGATGCCCGTCGTCCGGCTGATGCCGGCGTTGTTGACCAGCACGTGCACCGCGCCGAACCGGTCGATCGTCTCGGACGCGAGCCGCTCGCGGTCCTCCGCCCGGCCGAGGTCGGCGGCGATCGCGTGGGATCCGGGAAGCTCGGCCACGAGCGCCTCCAGGCGATCGAGCCGGCGCGCCGCCACGACCACCGTGGCGCCCGCCGCGTGGAGGACGCGGGCGAACCGCTCCCCGAGCCCCGAGGAGGCACCGGTGATGATGGCGACACGGCCATCGAGTCGGAACCGGGAGAACGGATCGAGTCCGGCCGCGCCCGGCGAGGAGCTCTCGTTGGCGTTCGACATGACGGCAGCATGACGGAGACGACGGATCGGTGACAAATGGCAGCAGATCCGTGAACGATCCGCCGGTCACCGAGCGAAC
>SKSP01000329.1 GCA_007122945.1 Ilumatobacteraceae bacterium
ACCTCGTGCGAGCCGCCGAGCGCGTTCGCTTCCTCGACGGCCGCCCGCAGCGTGCACATGCCGATCTCGGTCGCGCAGATCCCGTCACCCGGTTCGACGTCCGCACCGTCGTCGAGTGAGTCGACGACGAACGTCAACGAGGACGCGACCGACCCCGACGGCAGCGACCAGACGAGAACCGCCGCGAGCAGCGCGACCGTGACCGGCCACGCCACACCTGACCTCCACCCCGTCGTGCGTCGCCCCATCCGCGCCTCCCGGTCCGCTCCGTGACCACCGGCGACCGTACGGAGCCGGACGCGCGGCGCGCATCCGTGTGTTCACTGGTGTGTCGCAGGTCACACATGGCGGAGTACGCTCGGGACGTGGACGGACACTCGTCCGCGCCGTTCGTCGGACGGCGTCACGAACTCGACACCTTGCAGAGCGTGATCGAGCGCGCCCATCGCCATCGCGCGTTGGCGATCGGGGTCACCGGCGAGGCCGGCATCGGCAAGTCCCGACTGCTCCACGAGCTCGGCGCACGGATCCGAACCAGCGGCGGCGCGGTCGGCTTCGCGCACGCCGACGAGATCACCGCCGACCGCCCGTTCGGCTGCATCCTGGCGGCGATCGACCGGTGCCTCGTGGCCGTGACGGTCGACGACTCGACCCGGACGGCGTTGAACGACCAGCGGGCGACGATCGCCGCCGAGCTCGTCGATCACACCGATCACGCCGATCACACCGACATGGGAGGGCCGGCGTTCGCCGCTCACATCGCCGAGTCGCGGTACCGCGTCACCGAGGCGATCGCCGAGCTGCTCGACGGGGTCGCCCAGCACGCGCCGGTCACCTTGGTGCTCGACGATCTCCACTGGTTCGACGAATCCTCCGTCCATGTCGCAGCCACCCTGCCGCGCCGACTCGGCGGCCTGCCGATCGCGGTCGTCGGCTCGTACCGACCCGGCGACACGAGCCCTGCGCTCGAACGGTTCAGGGCGGACGCCGCGATCGTCGAGGTCGGCCCGCTCGATCACACCGCCGTCGGACGACTGCTCGACGGGACGCCGGCCGGGCGCATCGATCGCGACCACGTCGGTGCGTTCGACGGCCACCCGCTGTTCCTCACGACAGCTCTCCTCCACACCAGCGACGGCATCGACGTCCCGAGCGGCGGGGGGTCGGCACGAGCGCTGTTCGACCAGTTGGTCCGAGCGCGCATCGCCCGGCTCGACCCGAGGGCCCTCGACGTGCTCCGCGCCGCGGCCGCGGCGGGGCGCCGCACCCGCCTCGAGGTGTTGCTCGACCTCGTCGCGACCCAGGGCCACGAGGCGCTCCCGACGCTCCGGGCACTCGGCCAGCTCGACGCAGCCCACCTGCTCACGCACACCGACGAGCACGTCACGTTCGTCCACGACCTCGTCCGCGAAGTCGTGTACCGGGAGGTCCCCGAGGCCGTCCGTCGGTCACTGCACCGCATCGTCGCCGACGTCGAGCACCGCCGTGGTGCAGAGGCGTCACGAGTCGCCCGCCACCTCGTCCTCGGCGGGGCAGAATCCGAAGAGACCGTCCGATGGCTGCTCGCGGCCGCCCGGTCGGCCGGGCCACGAGACCCGGTGATGGCTCGGCAGTTGCTGAGGGAAGCCGACACGATCATGCCTGCGGATCATCCGCAGCGGATCGACGTGCTCGCCGCGCTCGTCGAGGCACTCGGCTGGACGGGCGAGTTCGACGAGTGCGAACAGCGAGCCCGGAGGCTGCTCGCCGACGTGGTCGACGCGGCCACCCGCGCGCGGCTGCGTCGGCACGTGGCGCTGTGCTCCTTCCTCCGCAACCGTCCCGCCGACGCTGCGGCCGAGTGCGATGCGTCGGCGGACGAGACCGACGATCCCGGTCGCCGCGCCCGCGCCCGGGCCGAGGCCGCACTCGCCCATCTCGCGGCTGCCGACCCGGTCACGAGCCGCGACCGTGCCCTCGATGCCGCCGCCCAGGCCGACGTCGCCGGCGAGGCGGCCGGCCTCTGCCTCGCCCTGTCGGTTCTCTCGCGACTCGACGCCTACGACCTCGACTTCGGTGCCAGTCTCGCCCACGCCGACCGAGCTGTGGATGCGGCCCGCCGCGATCCCACCGGCGAGGCGGCGCTCTACCACCCGGGCTTCTTCCGGATGCTCACCCTGGTCGATCTCGATCGACTGCGCGAGACCCTCGACCAGGTCGATCGGTACCGGGAGCTCGCCGGTCGACGTGGGGCCAGTTGGATGGTCCCGATCCATCACGGTCTGGCGGCGGTCGCGTCGTTCTACGGCGGTGCTCTCGACGCCGCCGAACGGCACGCGACGGCCGGGCTCGCAGCGATCGACGACACCGGCTCGGACCTGTCGTCGCTCTGGCACCTCACCGTGCTCGCGTTGGTCGCCGCCGAACGCCGCGATCGGCGACGGCTCGACGAACATGTCGATCGTGCCCGACACCTGGCTGCCACGCGCGTGCCGTTGCTCGGCTTCGACCTGCTCGCGCTCGCCGAGAGTCGGCGAGCCGAGCTCCGGGGCGACCGCGCCGCCGCCCTCGATTCGCTGGTGGCCGCCGTCCACTTCTTCGATGCGGTCGGCATGACGGTCTGCAACCGGGTGTTGGGCTTCGATCTCCTCCGTCTGGCGATCGCCCTCGGCCGACACGACGTGACCGTCGAGACGGTCGAACGGCTCGACGAGATCGCCGATCGCACGGGCGTCGCCGTCGACATCGCCACCGCGCACGTCGGCCGGGCCGCGGTCGACGGCAACCTCGAGGCCGCGATGGCGACGCTCGACCTCCACCCCGACATCCCCCGTCCGCTCCGACGAGCCGAGCACCTCGAGATGATCGTCCCGCTGCTGTGGGCGGCCGGCCGCAACGACGACGCGACCGGCCTCCTCGACCGGGCGGGCGAGATCTACCGGACCTGCTCGGCCACCGCCGGCGTCCGGCGGGTCGCCCAGTCGTTCACGGCGTACGGGCTGCGTCGGCGCCGACCACCCCAGCGTTCCTCCGGAGGTTGGACGAGCCTGACCGACCGCGAGCGCACCATCGTGAGGCTCGTGGTCGCCGGAGCCAGCAACCGGGCCATCGCCGAACAGCTCGGCGTGTCGAGGCGAACCGTCGAGTCGCACCTCGCCCACGTGTACGCCAAACTCGGCGTGCACAACCGCCTGCAGCTGGCGCTCCTGGCCCGGGAGGCATCCCCCGACGTCGACGGACCTCCAACGACGAACGGGCGCGACGGTGATGCCACATCTGGCGATCGCCTGCTGCCGGCCTGACGGTCACCGCGCCGCCAGGTCGGACGCGACGCGTTCGAGCCGGGCCACCCGGCTGGCCTTGACGAGCACGACGTCGCCGGGGCCGAGGTCGCCGATTGCGGCGATCGGGTCGTCGACCGGTTCGATCCCGTACGCGGCCGTGCCGAGGGCGACCACCTCGATCCCCAGCTCACGCGCCACGACCGCCACCTCGCGATGGGCGGCGTCGGGGTCGTCCAGCTCGGCCATCGGCCCGAGGACGGCGATGCGGCGGTCGGCCCGCATCCGGGCCACTGCTTCCAGCGCGGCGCGCATCGAGGTCGGGTTGGCGTTGTAGGCGTCGTTGACGATCACCGCTCCCGAGGGCGCCTGACGGATCTCCATGCGCATCGCCGACATCTCGACCGTGGCGAGTGCCTCGGCCGCGGCGGCGACGTCGGCGCCGATCGCGCCCGTGACGGCGAGCGCCGCTGCGGCGTTGGTCGCCATGTGCACGCCGCTCACCGAGAGCGCGACCTCGAAACGGCCCCACGGCGACTCGACCCGGAAGCGGGGACGCGCGAGGTCGTCGACCTCCACCGCGGAGAACCGGACCACCGCGTCGACGGAGGTGCCATAGGTGACGACGGCGCCGGGTGCGCGCGTCGCCATCGCGGCGACCCGATCGTCGTCGGCGTTCAGCACCGCGACACCGTCGAGACCGAGCGACGTCACGATCTCCGACTTCGCCCGGGCGACGCCGTCGATACCGCCCACCCGCTCGGTGTGCGCGTGGCCGACCGTCGTGACCACGCCGACGTCGGGTCGGGCGATCTCGCACAGCCGGGCGATCTCGCCGAACCCGCGCATGCCCATCTCGACCACCAGCACCTCGGTGCCGTCGTCGGTTCCCAGGATCGTGACCGGCACGCCCTGGTCGTTGTTGAAGCTGGCGGGGTTCGCGGCGACCCGACGGGAGGCGCCGAGTGCGACGACGAGCAGGTCCTTGGTGCTCGTCTTGCCGACGCTGCCGGTCACGCCGACGACGCGCGCGGCCCGGTCGAGCCGGCCGCGCGCCCACCGCGCCAGGTCGAGCAACGCGACGCCGGTGTCGGGAACCTCGATGGCGGTCGGTGCCGGCGCGGGCCGGTCGACGAGCACCGCCGGAGCGCCGGCCGCCACGGCCGCGTCGACGAAGTCGTGGCCGTCACGATCGGCAACGAGCGCCACGAACAGCTCGCCCGGGCGCAGCGACCGGGAATCGAACGCCGCCCCCGCCAACTCGACGTCGGGGCCGACGAGCCGACCACCGGTGGCAGCGGCGACGTCGGATGCCCGGAACCTCACGGTCACGAACGGTACCGTCGCGGGCAGATGAACGCCCCCGACGACCGCATCCATCTCGTCGTGCTGTTCGGCGGGCGATCGGCCGAGCACGACGTGAGCTGCACCACGGCCGCCCACGTGCTCGCCGCCGCCGATCCCGCCCGGTACCGGATCACCCCGATCGGCATCGATCGCGACGGTTCGTGGGCGCTCGCCGACGGCGCCGCCAAGGCGCTCGCCGAGGGCCCGAGCGCGATCCCCGACCGGCTCGAGCCGACGGGTACCACGGTGTCACCGTCGCCGATGCTCGCCGACGTCGGCGACGCACCCGGACGCACCGTCGTGATTCCGCTGCTGCACGGCCCGCTCGGCGAGGACGGCACGGTGCAGGGTCTGCTCGAGCTCGTCGACGTGCCCTACGTCGGGTCGGGCGTCCTGTCGTCCGCGCTGGCGATGGACAAGGCGATGGCGAAGCAGGTGCTCGCCGCCGCCGGCATCCCCCAAGCCCGGTCACGGGCGTTCGCCGATCATCAGCGCACGCCTGGCCTCCCCGCCGAGCTCGCCGACGAGCTCGGGCTGCCGTGCTTCGTCAAGCCCGCCAACATGGGGTCGTCGGTCGGCGTCTCGAAGGCACGCACGGTCGAGGAGCTCCGCGACGCGATCGACCACGCGCTCGCGTACGACGAGTGGGTCGTGGTCGAAGAGGCGGTCGTCGGGCGCGAGATCGAGGTCGCCGTGCTGGGCAACACCGAACCGATCGCGTCGACCCCCGGCGAGATCGTGCCCGGCGAGGAGTTCTACAGCTACGACGACAAGTACGTGACCGACGGGGCGCAGCTCCTCGTGCCGGCACCGCTCGACGACGCCGACGCCGAGCGGGTGCGCGCGCTCGCCGTCGACGTGTTCCGGCTGCTCCGCTGCGA
>SKSP01000145.1 GCA_007122945.1 Ilumatobacteraceae bacterium
CACGACCGAGCATCGGAACGGTCAACACACCATCGGCCCCGAGCGGCCCGGTCTCACGCGCCTGCCCATCGACCGTCTCCCCAGGAACACGCGTGTCCACCAACCGCGCCGGCACCAACCCCACGAAACCCGCTTGCGACGACTCCGCAGCACTCGGGTTGTCCACACTCCCCAAGACCGCACCGATCAACACCGCCGCTGCGGCCAGACCACCTCGCGACATCACCGCTCCGTTCCTGTAACCGTCCCCAGGGTCGCGAACCGACCGAGGAACGCTACCAGACACCCGGCAGCCGAGAGCCCTGGGCTGGCATCCCCCGCTGCTCACGGGATCAGACCTGACGAGCGCCTCGCAGACCGTGAGGAGGTTGGCCGTTGCGAGATAGTTCGTCATCACCTTCAGCATCGAAGCGCTGCCGAGAGGCCCCGTGTGCAGGATGCGCCGACCGAGACGCTCGAGCAGCGGCATGACGTGCTCGACCGCCGCTCGCTCGCCGCCGGCGATGATCGAGTGTTGCCGGTGTCGGCACGGTGGCAACCTCTCGTGACCGGGCACTCGACGGCCTGACCGCCGCGACGGGTGACCTCGGCGCCCATCCGGACCACCTCGTCGGCGTCGGTGGTGGACATCTCCATCCACGTCTTGCCCGGGCCGACCTCCGGCGACATCCGGGCCACCACGGCGTGGGACGCTGCCGGGGATGGCAGGCGCGAGGTGGTCAGTCGCGGTAGTCCGGTTCGTCGCGGTCGAGCACGGATCTGAGGTGTGCGAAGTGGGCATCGGCCATCCCGGCGTACGCGCGCCAGCCCTCGGCCATCCGCGCCGCCACGGCGTCGGTCATGACGTTGAGCGGCTGGCCGCTCGACAGCGCGAGCAACACCGTCCGCGCCGCCTTCTCGAAGAAGTAGAGCTGCTCGAAGGCCTGCGCGACGGTGGAGCCCGTGCAGGTGAGCCCGTGATTGGCCATCAGCAAGGTCGAGTGTTCGCCGAGTGCGGACGCGATGCGCGCCCCTTCATCGGCGTCGTCGGCGATCCCACCGCACTCGGTGTCGATCGACAGATCGCCCCAGAAGCGCGCCGTGTTCATGTCGATCGGCGGCAGCGTCGGGTGCTTCAGCGCGGCGAGCGCCGTGGCGTGCGGTGGATGACAGTGCAACACCACGCGGACGTCGGGCCGCTCCCGGTGGAGCGTGCCGTGGATGGTCCACGCCGAAGCGTCCGGTGCCTCTGGCGTGTCCATGACGCTGTCGTCGGCGGCGTCGAGAACGAGCAGGTCCGATGCCCTGATGGCGGCGAAATGCCGCCACTTCGGGTTCAGCAGGAACCGGCCTCCATCCGCGGAGACCGCCGCGCTGAAGTGGTTGCCGACCGACTCGTGCCAGCCGAAGCGGGCCGTCAACCGGAAGGCGGCGGCCATGTCGGCGCGCAGGGCGTCCACGTCGATCCGTGCGGCCCCGTCGCTCACCCGAACCGCCCCTCCGAGACCATCGCCCGGTAGATCCCCCACAACTCGCTCCGGTCCGTGTACGTGCCGCGCAGATGACGCTCGCCGCTCGTGGCCGAGTAGGCCTCGCGCCCGTGCACGACGCGGCGGTTGTCGAACGTGATGCACTCGCCGGCCTGCAGCGTGAACCGCATCACGTACTTCTCGTCCTGCAGCATCCGCCCGAAGCGGACGAAGGCGGGGTAGTAGTCGTCGAGCACGCGCTGGGGCAGGTCGAAGACGTCGGCCATGTGCTGGCTGATCGTGACGCCCGAGACCTCTCCGTGGCGATCGAGTTCGATCACCCGCTGGCGTGCCCGCATGTCGATGCCGCGATGCTCCTTGTAGAAGGGCACGTCGGTCTCGGCGAGAAGGCGGAACGCCTCCGGGTCGGTGGCGCGCAGGTCGTCGGCCACCGCCGTCCCGTCCGCGAACAGATTGAGCCCGCCCGCGACGCTGTTGGCCCGGCAATGGAGGAATTGGATCCCGGGCGCGTGCTCCTCGGAGGGCACGTCGGTGTGCAGCTCCAGCGCCTTCGACGTGTAGGCGAGGTTCGTGGGCTGCACGTGGACGCGCGCGTCGAAGTAGGGGCCGAAGAAGGTCGGCCGGATCTGGCCGATGAGGAGGGCGGTCTCCGGGAGCGCCTCGTCGGTGTCGGGCATGTCCGTGACGATCGCCACGCCCTCCACGAGCAACGCTTCCATCCAGCGCCGGCGCTCCGCCTCGCTCGCCAGCAGACGCGGTTGCGACACCCGTGTGATGTCGGGATGGTGATCGGCGTACCACGGCGTGCGGGGCAGATCGGCCGGGTCGTGCCGCCGCTCGCCCCGGGCATGCTCGGCGAGCAGGGCGAGCGGATGGTGCGAGGTGTGATCCTCGCCGCTCCATTCGATCACCAGCGTGTCGGCCTCCACCCGGGCGGCCGCCGGCCGGGGGGCCGCCGGGAGCCCGAAGATGTCGAACGCCCGCTCCCGTGTCTCCGGGTCGAACGAACTCGGGCAGTTGTCCCTGAGCCAGTAGTAGTTGAAGTACCCCGGGTTGCCGTCCGGCAACGTCACGTTGAGGCCCGCGTCCTCCAGCGTGACCTCGTCCCGCTGCGCGCCGCACGTGTGGGCTTCCGTCGTTCGGCCTGCGATCCGCCCGACTCTACGGATCGGCCGCTCGGATGACCACGTCGTCGGCCACATTCGGGCGTTGCAGGATCTCGGAGGATCGCTGGTCACCCGAGCGGTGGGCGCACCGGTCGTCGATCGACGTCAGACCTCGACGTCAGACCTCGACGTCAGACCTCGACCCAGTCGACCAGCTCGGCGGTGACGATGATCCGGTGGTCGAGGCTGGTCGGCAGACCGTTCGGCAGGGCACAGCCGATCAACGAGACGGTCGTGCCCGGGTGGTAGCGCGTGGCCGCCAGGATCTTCTGGGCGTTCGCCGGGGTGCTGTGACGCACGTTGAACACCATGTCGGTCCGTACGACCCGGTAGCGGAAACGTCGCCGGTCGCCGAGTCGGCCGGCGACGGACAGGAACATCTCGTGCCCCGGGACCAGCTCGTGCATGTTGTAGACGGGTGAGCCCGCCTCGGTGCGGTGGGCGAACAACCCGACGTGGGCGACCTGCCCCACGTACCCGGTACCGGTCCAGTGCCATGTGTGGCCGGCGTCCACGACCGGGTCGGGTGACCCGGCGAACACGTTGGAGACCCAACCCGAGCCGCCGCCGTACCGCGGCCGCAGCGCCGGGATCTCGAGCCGCCACGGCGGTGCCGCGGTCGGCGGTGCCGGGTTCGTGAAGCCGACGGTCGGGAACGCCGGCTTGCCGATGTACCAGCCGGCCATGTCGATCAGGACGTGGGCGCCGGACTGGCTGTACACGGCGATGCCCTTGGTGGAGATCCGGCTGATGAAGTGGTTGGCGATCGTCTGGTTGACGGTGTCCGCGTTGAGGTTGGACACCTCGCGCAGGGGCGTGTTCGCGCCGAAGACCGTGAAGTAGCCGGGATCGCGCGCCTCGACCGCGGTCACGTTGCCGACGATCGCCTGGGCCGACGTCGCCCCCTCACCGGGGATCGCTGCCGTGACGATCCAACCCGGCCACAACCGTCCGATCTGGCCCGGCTGGCGGGTGTCGAGGATCCGGTCGGGGATGATCGGGACGAACAACCCGTTCGTCGACGCCGCGGCGTCGGGCCCGGTGAAGTAGCCGGCGACGTCGACGATCACGTGGCCGCCGCCGTAGGTGTAGACCTTGAACCCGCGGCGACCGAGCGCGTCGGTCGTCACCTTGACGATCGCCGCCGCAGCCCGCGTCTCGCCCGGCCCGTTCACGTTCAGGTTGGACGAGTCCGGCGGCGTGTCGACGTCGAGCGGGAAGCACGTGAAGTACCCCCATCCGAGGGTGCCCGTCGTGGTGAGGTTGATCGCCACCGAGCTGGCCGCGGCCGGGATCGAGCTCGGCAGGAAGACCTCGACGACGGAACCCGGGAGCGGGACCTCGGTGGCCCGCGTGTCGATGACGCGGATCGCCTCGTCGAGGACGTCGAAGCGACCGTCCGCGACCGGTCCGTCGACCGGTTCGTAGTAGCCGGCGACGTCGACGATCAGCTCGCTGTGGGCGTAGGCGTACACGTCGACCGCGCCGCCCTCGCCGAGACGGACGGTGGCGAGGTTGGCCGCCGCCTCGAGGGGGAACGCCATGTTGAGGTTGGACACCTCGGGTCGCTGCCCACCGGTGGGGTACACCGACACGAAGTTGCCCTCGGCGCGGTTCACCGCCGTGACGGTCAGGACCGCGGCCGTCGCCGACTCGGGGATCCCCTCGCGGCCGGTGACCTGCACCCGGATCGCATCGGGCAACATCCCGAAGGGGTACTGACCCGGGCTGCGCGTGTCGGCGAAGCGGATCTGGCGGGGAAGCGGCACGAACCTGCTCGCCCCGACGGGCAGAGCGGCGTGCGCCGTACCAGCGCCCCCCAACGAGGTCACGCCGGCACCGATCGCGCCGGCACCGACCGCCACCCCGGCGAGGAAGCGGCGACGGCCGATCACGTCGAACGGCGCAGCGGCACCCGAGTGTTCGGCAAGGGGCCCGGAGGGTGGCGAAGCGCTCGGCACATCATGCGACGATACTCCGCTGCCGGTTCGGGCGAGAGGCCGTTCGCGAACGTTTCCGCACGATCCGATCAGTCGCGATGGCGGGTCACCTCGTAGGCGGCGAGCGCTGCCGCAGCGGACACGTTCAGGGAGCCCACGCGACCCCGCATCGGGATGCTCACCGTGAGGTCACACCGCTCGTGGCAGAGACGCGACAGCCCGGTCCCCTCGGCGCCGAGCACGAGGCAGATGCCCTCACTCGCCAGGTCGCCGAGCTCGAACAGCGACCGATCGGCCGCGTCGTCGAGACCGACGACCCAGATGCCCGCATCGCGCACCATCGCCAGCGCGGCCGGGAGACCGCCGACGAGCGCGATCGGGACGTGTTCGATCGCGCCCGCCGCCGCCTTGGCGACGGTCGGCGTCACGTGGACGGCCCGGTGGCGCGGCAAGATGACCCCGTCGACGCCGGCGCCGTCGCAGGACCGCAGGATCGCCCCGAGATTGCCCGGGTCGGTGACGCTGTCGACCGCGACCAGGAACGGCTTGTGACCCTGGCGGCGCCGGAGGAACGTCGCGACGTCGGCCTCGGGCAGCGCGGCGGCGCGGGCGAGCACACCCTGGGGCGCCTCGGATCGAGCGGCGGTCTCGAGCTTCTTGCGCGCCACGTAGGCCACCGGGACGCGATTGGCGGCAGCGAGCGCGACGATGTCCTCGACCGCGTCGTCGTCCTCGAGATCGGCGGCGATCTGGATCTCGTGCACCTTGCGCCGCTGCGCCAGCAGCAGCTCACGGACGGCCTGGCGCCCCTCGATCTGCTCGCCGCCGAGGGACCGGGCGGCGGCGGCGCCCTTCCCACCGCTCCCGCCGCGGCGGGTGGTCCGCGGATCGCCGGGGCGGCCGGCGTCGAC
>SKSP01000045.1 GCA_007122945.1 Ilumatobacteraceae bacterium
GCCCGGCTGTGGTGGCCGAGCGCGTTGTAGTCGAAGTGCAGCCCGCGCTCGTCGACGAAGAAGCTGTGGCCGACGTTGTGGGCGCCGCGGGCGTAGACGACGCCTCGGGCGGGTTCGTCGCAGACGGTGACCTCGGCGGTGATCGTCCACGGTCGGCCGCCGAGCGCGGGGGAGGCGTCGGTCGGCACGTGCGAGGTGCCAGCCAGGTACACGTAGGTGTCGCGATCGTGGGTCGTGCCGGGTCGGGCTGGCGCGGCGAACAGCTCGATCGTCCGGTCGTCGAGCGGGAGCACGCCGTGGGCGCCCGCCTCGGTCCACCAGGTGTCGACCAGCTCGCGCAGCTTTCCGGGGTGTTCGTCGGCGAGGTCGTGGCACTCGGAGAAGTCGTCGTCGAGGTGGAACAGTCCCCACGTGTCGTCGTCGAACGGGGTGCCCGGCCAGTGGTAGGTGGTGGCCTTCCATCCGTCGACCCAGATGCCGCGGTGGCCCAGTTGCTCGAAGTACTGGACCGACCGGGGCGGCGCCGCGTCGGCGTCGTCCCACAGCGGCTGGATGGTGCGGCCGTGGATCGGGAGCTGCACGTGGCCGCCGAACAGCTCGGGTGCGGGTGCGCCCGTCACGTCGAGCACGGTGGCCGCGATGTCGATGGCGTGGCAGAACTGCGGGCGGATCTCCCCGCGGGTCTCGATGCCGGCCGGCCAGTGCACGACGAGCGGGTCGCGCACGCCGCCGCCGTAGGTGTTCTGCTTGTACCAGCGCAGCGGGCTGTTGCCGGCCTGCGCCCACCCCCACGGGTAGTTGCAGTGCGAACGAGGTCCGCCGATGTCGTCGAGCCGGTTCGTCACGATCTCGTCGATGTCCTCGGGCATCTGGTTGAAGAAGCTGAACTCGTCCATCACGCCGAGCGGTCCGCCCTCGCGACTGGCGCCGTTGTCCGACAGCACCATGAACACGGTGTTGTCCAGCTCGCCGAGGCCGTCGAGGAACGACACGAGCCGGCCGATCTGGTCGTCGGTGTGCTCGAGCATCGCGGCGAACGCCTCCTGGAGCCGGCACGCGAAACGCTTGTGGTTCTCCGTCAGGTCGTCCCACGCCGGCACGCCGAGGTTCGGCGGTGCGAGCGTCGTGCCCTCGGGGATCACGCCGAGCTCGACCTGGCGCTCGTACCACCGCTGGCGCCACACGTCGTAGCCCTCGTCGAACGCGCCGCGCCATCGCTCCAGGTACTCGGGTGGTGCCTGGTGGGGTGCGTGCATCGCACCGAACGCCAGGTACAGGAAGAACGGTCGGTCGGGTCGCACCGACTGGAGGTCGCGGATCCAGCCCATCGACCGGTCGACCATGTCCTCGCTGACGTGGTAGCCGTCGTCGGGGCCGCCGGGCGGGTCGACGTGGTGATTGTCGTGGGTGAGCTCGGGGTGGAACTGGTCGGTCTCGCCCTGCAGGAAGCCGTAGAAGCGGTCGAACCCCTGCTGCAGCGGCCAGTGGTGGTGCGGGCCGGCGGCCGATGTCTCGTCCATCGGGGCGAGGTGCCACTTGCCCGCCGCGTAGGTGGCGTAGCCGTGGTCGCGGAGGTGGTGGGCGATCGTGGCGGTGCGCGGGCCGATGCCGCCGCGCATGTGGGGGAACCCGGTGTTCCAGTTCGACACGCCGCGCATCCCGACCGCGTGGTGGTTGCGGCCGGTCAGCAGGCACGCCCGGGTGGGGGAGCACAGCGCGGTCGTGTGGAACCCGGTGTGGAGCACGCCGCCCGCGGCGAGCGCGTCGACGTGCGGGGTCGCCATCGTCGAGCCGTAGCAGCCGAACTGGGCGAACCCGACGTCGTCGAGCACGACCATCACGACGTTCGGGCGGCTGGTGCGATCGCGACCGGGCAGCCGCAGCCCGGCGGGTGGGTCGGGCCACCACGGGGTGGAATCGGCGACCGTGCGGCCGATGCGCCCGCCGAAGTCGGGCTCGGTGCTGCTCATCGCCCCATCGAAACACTTGTCAGTGAGACTGTCAACTGTTACCGTATCACCCGTGCCCCCACCCCACCAACCGTCTGGCCGAACCGACCGGAACCCGTCGATCGGCGCGGACGGTTCGCAGCTGCCATCCGAACCGTCTGCCGGAACCGGCGCCGATCGGTCGATCGGCGCGGACGGTTCGGGGGGTGAGGCGACCGACGGGCGGCGGGCGCGGCGCGAGCGCAACCGCGAGGCGGTGGTCGACGCGCTGCTCGGGTTCTACCGCGGCGGCGTGCTGCAGCCGTCCACCGACCAGATCGCCGAGCGGGCCGGCATCTCGGCGCGCTCGCTGTTCCGCTACTTCGACGACGTCGACGATCTGTGCCGCGTCGCGATCAGCCACCAGATCCGTCACGTCGGCGACCTGTTCTTCGTCGACGTCGACGCCGACCTCGGCCTGTCCGAGCGAGCGGCGTCGTTCGTCGCCCAGCGGCTCGACCTGTACGAGGCGATGTCGTGGGTCGGTGTCATCGCTCGCACCCGCGAGCCGTTCCAACCGTTGATCGCTGCCGAGCTGCGTCAGGCCCGCGCGATCCTCCGTCGCCAGCTGCGCGAGGTGTTCGCGGCCGAGCTCGACGTGCTCGCGCGCGACGACCCGGCCGAGGTCGACCGTCGCGTCGCCGCCGCCGACGTGCTGTGCTCGTTCGAGGCGTACCGCCTGCTGCTCGACGACCACGGCCTCGACCGCCCCGCCATCGCCGACACCCTCACGACCGCCCTCGCCCGCCACTTCGAGTTCTGACGATGGATGCGTTCGCAGTGCGAACGTGGACGTCGTCAGAACCCGAGCTGCCGAGCTGATCGCCGAGAACCCGAAACCCGGGAGGAACCCACCATGGAGACCCTGCGCACGCCCGACGATCGGTTCGTCGGGTTGCCCGACTTCGACTTCGAGCCGCACTACGCCGAGATCGACGACCTCGAGGGCGGGACCCTCCGGGTCCACTACCTCGACGAGGGCCCGGCCGACGCGGCGCCCGTGCTGTTGATGCACGGTGAGCCGTCGTGGTGCTTCCTGTACCGCCACATGATCCCGGTGCTGGTCGACGCCGGGCACCGGGTGGTCGCCCCCGACCTCGTCGGGTTCGGCCGATCGGACAAGCCGACGCGCACCACCGACTACACCTACGCCCGCCACGTCGACTGGATGGCCCAGCTGCTGTTCGAGCAACTCGACCTGCGCGACCTCACGTTCTTCGGGCAGGACTGGGGCGGGCTGGTCGGCCTGCGCCTCGTCGCCCGCGACCCCGAACGCTACGCCCGCGTCGTGATCGGCAACACCGGTCTCCCCGACGGGAGCCGCTCGCCGGGCGACGCCTTCATGGCGTGGCAGAAGTTCTCCCAGGAGGCCGAGCACTTCCCGATCGGAGCGATCGTCAACGGCGGCTGTGTCACCGACCTGACGCCCGAGGTGATCGCCGCGTACGACGCGCCGTTCCCCGACGACGAGTACAAGGCCGGCGCCCGCATCTTCCCGAGCCTCGTCCCGACGAGCACCGACGATCCGGCCGCACCGGACCAGGTCGCGGCGTGGGAGGTGCTGAAGCGCTTCGACAGGCCGTTCCTGTGCGCGTTCAGCGACCAGGACCCCATCACCGGTCGCGGTGAGCGGGCGTTCATCGGTGTCGTTCCCGGTACGGAGGGTCAGCAGCACACGACCGTCGAGGGCGGCGGCCACTTCCTTCAGGAGGACCAGGGCCCGCAGCTCGCGCGGATCATCGCCGACTTCGTCGACGCCACCCGGAGCCGGGCGTGACGCTCGGCTCGGTCCGCCATCACGTCCGCATCGATCGCCCGGCCGACGAGGTCTGGGAACTGGTCGGCGATGCCGCCCGCCTGCACGAGTGGTTCCCCGGGATCGACGCCTGCGAGGTGGACGGCACGCGGCGGACGATCACCGTCGGCACCGGTCTGCCGCTCCCCGAGGAGATCCTCGTGAACGACCCGTTGCAGCGCCGGTTCCAGTACCGGCTCGAGCTGCCGATGATCCAGCACCATCGCGGCACGATCGACGTGCTCGACCTCGACGACGGCACGTGCGTCGTCAGCTACCAGACCGACTGCGACCCGCGCACGATGGCCCTCACCATCGGCGGCGGGACCGCCGGCGCGCTCGACGAGCTGAAGCGCCAGATGGAATCGACGAACGGACAGGAGCCCCGCTGATGGGACGCAAGATCCTCTTCATCACGACCGACCAGCAGCGCTACGACACCCTCGGCTGCAACGGCGGCACGCTGTCGCGCACGCCGGTGGTCGACGGCCTCGCCGCCGAGGGCGTCCGCTACGAGCGGGCGCACCCGCAGTCGGTGGTGTGCATGCCGTCGCGCTCGACGATGCTGACCGGCCAGCACCCGAGCACGCACGGCGTGTGGATGAACGGGGTGCCGCTGCCGGTCGACGCGCCGTCGGTCGCCGACGAGCTGCACCGGGTCGGCTACCGCACCGCCCTGATCGGCAAGCCGCACTTCCAGCCGTTCCTCGACCCGTTCGCCCGCTTCGAGGAGAACCGCTTCGCCCGCGACGGCCTGGCCGACCTACCCGCGCCGCACCGGGGCTTCGAGCACCTCGAGTTCGCCACCCACAGCCCGCAGGGGATGCTGCACTACGCCCGCTGGATGGCGGCGAACCACCCCGAGGCGCTCGGCAACTTCTACCCGGTGCTCGACCCGGCGCTCGAGGTCAACGCGATGGGTGGCGGCGACACGGGCGCGCCTCAGGCGTGGCGCAACGAGACGCCGCGGGAGTGGTACCACACCGACTGGGTGGCCGACCGGACGATCGGCTGGCTCGACTCGCTCGGCGCCGACGACGACTGGTTCTGCTGGATGAGCTTCCCCGACCCGCACCACCCGTGGGATCCGCCGGCATCCGAGATCGGCCGGATCGACTGGCGCGACGTGCCGCTGCCCGACGGCTACATCGCCGACGCGTCCGAGCGGGAGCGCGTGCTCGACGCCAAGCCGGCGCACTGGCGGGCGTGGTACGACGGGCGACTCGTGTCGAACTACGAGGCCCCGCTCGACTGGGTGCCGGCGACGTTGACGGCCGACCAGGTGCGCGAGGTGAACGCGCTCAACGCCGTCGAGGTCGAGCTGATCGACGAGGCGATCGGCCGCGTGCTCGCAGCGATCGCGGCGAAGGGCTGGACCGACGACGTGGACGTCGTGTTCACGACCGACCACGGCGAGCTGCAGGGCGACTTCGGCCTGCTGTTCAAGGGCCCGTACCACGTGGACGGTCTGATGCGACTGCCGCTGATCTGGCGTCCGGCGCGTTCGTCGGGCGCGGCCCCGGCGACGGTGACCGCCCCGGTCGGCATCGTCGACCTCGCCCCGACGTTCTGCTCCATCGCCGGCCTGCCGGTGCCCGAGTACATGGAGGGCCGCCCGCTGCCGGTCGACGACGCGGACGCCTCGGCACGCGGGTTCGAGCGGGTGCTGACCGAGTGGGACAGCGTGCTGTTCGGGGTGGA
>SKSP01000516.1 GCA_007122945.1 Ilumatobacteraceae bacterium
CGCCCATGCGCCCGTCCATAGGTCCCCACCAACCGCCGCCCGTCCGGCCCATGCCGCCGAGCACCAGACCGAGGAGCAACAGCACCGCGATGGCGGCGAGCACGGCGGGCAGCCACCGGCGTGGCCACGCGTCGTCGGCCCGTTCGGGGCCGAGCAGCTCGGCCCGCCCGTGGTACTCGTCCGGGTCGATCTCGCCGGCCGCCAGGCGCTGGCGCAGGAGGTCGTGCGCGCGTGTCCGGCCCTGGCCGTCGGTGCTCTGGCCGATGGCCAGCGCCACGGCGACGCCGACGAGCACCAAGACCAGCAGCAGGATCAACCATCCGCCACCCATCATCGGTGACCTCCTCTCACCCCCTCGCGGTCGGGGGGTTGTCGTCAGCGCCTCGGCCCGGACCGGCCGTCGGCGGCGCCCATGTGCTCACGCATCTCCTCACGCATCTCCGGGTACCGGTCGGCCATCTCGTCGTGGCGCTGCTGCATCTGCGGGTCGCGCTCGACCATCCGGTCGTGGTGCTGACGCATCTCCTCGGCATCGCCGTGCGTCGCGCCCATCTGGCCGTGCGTCGCGCCCATCTGGCCGTGCGTGGCGCCCATCTGGCCGTGCGTGGCGCCCATCTCGCCGTGCATCGCGCCCATCTGGCCGTGCATCGCGTCCATGTCGCCGTCGGCCGTGACCTCGGTGTGCAGCTCGGCCATCGAGTCGAGGTCCCCGGCGTGCCGCTGATCCATCCAGCGTGCCTGCGGCCCCGTTTCGGCGGAGAGGTCGCCGACCTGGCCGCCCATCATCTCCGCGGCGGGACCCGGCGTCGGGGTGGCCATCGCGATGCCTGTGGCGGCGATCACCGCGGTGACGGTCGCGGCGGCGGCGATCGTGATCTTCCTCGGCATCCTCATGTCGGTCTCCGTTGTCCTCGGGGTGTCCTCGGGGTCGTCCCCGGGCTGTCGTATGCAGCCAACCGCCCGCCGGTGCAGCCGATCTGCAGGCGCTGTGGAGACTGTGTGGAGATCGTCGCGCGGCCGCCACCCGGGTCAGCGGGCCGGTAGCCGCAGGACGAACCGCGCGCCGCGGCCCGACACGTTGGTGGCCTCGAGGACCCCGCCGTGGGCCCGGGCGAGCTCGGTCGCGACCGCCAGCCCGATCCCGCTGCCGCCGGTGTCCGCAGCGGCGCGGCCCTGCCAGAAGCGCTCGAAGACCCGGTCGTGCTCATCGGGTGGGATGCCGGGCCCGTCGTCGGTCACCGCGACCACGGCCGTGTCGCCGTCGGTGGCGACCTCGACATCGATGCGGCCCCCCGCGGGGCTGAACTTGCCGGCGTTGGTGAGCAGGTTGGTCACGATCTGGCCCACCCGCAGCGAATCGCCCATCACGGGCGCCGGCTCACGACGCACCCGCAGCTGATGGCCCTGCCCCCGCAGCCGGGGGCCGTGGAGCGCGAGCACGTCGTCGACCACCTCGCCGAGATCCAGCGGCTCGGCGTCCATCTGCAGCGTCGCCGACTCGGCGGCGGCCAACGTCTCGAGGTCGGCGACCAGCCGGCTCAGACGCACGATCTCCTCGCGCACCGAGGCCAGCCGCTCCGGGTCGGGCTCGACCACCCCGTCGAGGATCGCGTCGCACTCCCCGAGCGCAACCGCCAACGGCGTGCGCAGCTCATGGGCAACGTCGGCCACCAGCGCCCGGCGCAGCTGCTCCTGCCGATCCAGCGTGTCGGCCATGCGGTCCACGGCCACCGCCAGCGCACCGAGCTCACCCGCAGCATCGTGGGCCCCGCTGCGGACGCTGCGGTCGCCTGCGGCCACCGCCTCGACCGTGGCCGTCAGCCGACTCAGCGGACGGGTCAACCGACCGGCGACCAGCCCGGTCGCCGCCAGCGCCACCACCCCCGCCAGCCCGGCCGCGACCAGGACGTTGCGGGTGAGCGCATCGCGCAGCTGCAGCTCGGCGCGAGCGCCCTCGTCGACGGCGAATCGCACGGCGACGGTGCCCACCACCTCCCCGTCGACCTCGATGGCCCGCTCCACGGACGGTCCCTGCGCTCCTGGTGCGGGGTCGTGCATCCCCGACATCATCTCGTCCATCGGCCCCATGCCAGCCATGTCGCCCATCCGGCCCATCCCGGCCATCGGCGCCAAAGGGACCTGCTCGCCCGCCGTGTCGTGCACGGTCATGCCCGCGCCGTCGGCGGCGGCGACCGCCACCGCCGGGTGCAGGTCCGCCCGTTCCCAGCTGCCGGCCTGCTCGTAGGCCGCCGCAGCCAGGGCCGCAACCTGCTCGACGGTGGCCTGTCGCTGCCGGTCGGTGAGCTCCGAGAAGCCCCCACGTGCGGTCAGCAGCGTGACCACGGTCAGCACCGCCAGCGCACCCAGCGCCACCGCCAGGAACGCCACCGCGAGCCGCACCGCCAGGGGGCTCAGCCTCCATCGTCCGGTCCGCGCCGTCGTGCGCCCCGACGCGCCGGCCATCATCACCGCCGATCCCGCACGAGGCCGAGGCGGTAGCCCCCACCCAGCACCGTCTCCACGATCACCGGGTCCCCCGGGTCGGACTCGATCTTGCGCCGCAGGTTCTTCACATGCGAGTCGGTGGTGCGTTCGTAGCCCTCGAACTCGTAGCCCCGGGTGCGGTTGATCAGCTCCGAACGCGAGTACACCCGACCCGGTGCCGACGCCAGGGAGGTCAGCAGCGCCCACTCGGTCGGCGTGAGATGCACCAGCTGCCCGCGGACACGCACCTCACGACGCTCATGATCGATGACCAACTCACCGTCACCGAAGGACTCGGCACCCGTCGCTCCCTGCGGGGCCCCACGCCGCAGCACCGCCTGCACCCGCAGCACCAGCTCGCGGGGAACGAACGGCTTGGTGACGTAGTCGTCGGCCCCCAGCTCGAGACCCCGGATGCGGTCCTCGTCCCCGGCCCTGGCAGTGAGCATCACGATCGGCACCGGCGAACGCGCACGCAGCTCACGCGCCACCTCCTGGCCGGGCACGTCCGGCAACCCGAGGTCGAGCACCACCAGCGACAGCTCGCTCGTGCGCGCCATCTCGATCGCCTCCGCCCCCGACCCGGTCGTCAGCACCGACATCCCGGCACGCTCGAAGTAGCCACGCAGCAGCTCCCGCAGCTTGCGCTCGTCCTCCACCACCAACACGGTGTGCACCAGCGACCTCGCCCGTCTCGCCCGTTCAGCCGGCGCCGGGGACGCGCGTGCCGACCGCAGTCGAGCCAGCGTACGGCGCGGGATCCAACCGGCGCCGACGTGCCGTGCCGGGGCGTCACCGGCCGGACTCGACCGCCTCGCGCCGCTCGCGGTACTCGGCCACCGACAGCTCACCCGACGCGAACCGCTCGTCCAGGATGGTCCGCGCCGAGCCTCGGTCACCGTCCCGCCCCACCCCACGTCCGGGACCGTCCGTGGCCGCACGCACCAGCCAGACCACCCCCGCCACGATCAGGCCCCAGAAAAGCACCATCCACACCAGCCCACCGACCCACCAGCCGGAACCCCACATCATCATCATCATCGACCTCCTGGTTGGAACGTCGTCTCGCACGACGGATCCCAGGAGACACGACGGGCCCGCAGATGCCGTGCAGACCATGTGCAGACCAGATGGAGTTCGGGCACGCCCGGGGCGCGGATCCTGCCCGTCAGCCGAGACCTGATCGCGCCCGGCGGGGGTGAGCCCACTGCCGGTCGTCAGCGGGGCGCGTCAATAGGCTTCGACGGCAGACGAGGGGGTCGAGGTGGCGGAGCTGTACTCGGGATCGACGAGCGCGTTCGTCGAGGACACGAAGCAGAACGCGATCGCCGAGCGGCTGCGCACCGCCTTCTTCGACCACTACGGCTGGAACCCGCCGGAGAGCGAGGTCCGCTCGTGGCGGAACTCGTTGAAGGCGCTGTCGAACGCGATCGAGCTCGGAGGGCTGCTGGATCACGGGCTGCTCCTCGAGTACCAGCTGCCGCTGACCTCCAAGCGGTTGGATGCGATGGTCACCGGCCACGACCGGGACGCTCGCCCCGCTGCGGTGATCGTCGAGCTCAAGCAGTGGGCGGACGACGTCGCCCCCTCTCGTGTCGAGGACATGGTCACGGTGCGCTACGGCCGCGGGCGCAAGGAGACCCTGCACCCCTCCGCGCAGGTCGGCCAGTACCGGCAGTACCTCGCGGATGCCCACGAGACCTTCCACGACGGAAACGTGCTGCTGCGGGCGTGCGCGTACCTGCACGACTTCACCCACGACGACCAGTCGGAGCTGCTCGCGCCCCGGCACGCGAACATCCTCGGCGTCTACCCGCTGTTCGCCGGCGACCGGGTGACCGAACTGGTGGGCTTCCTCGACGACCACCTCGGTGACGGTCGCGGGCTCGGGGTGCTGCGCAGCGTGCGTGAAGGTCGGTACCGACCGCACAAGAAGCTCCTCGACCACACGGCCGCGATGATCAGGGGCGAGCCCGCCTACGTCCTCCTCGACGAGCAGCAGGTGGTGTTCAAGTCCATCCTCGCCAAGGTCGCCGAGGCACGGGAACTCGGGACGAAGGCGGTGTTCGTCGTCCGCGGCGGCCCGGGTACCGGCAAGTCCGTCATCGCGCTGAACCTCGTCGCCGAACTGGCCGCCAACGACTACGCGGTCCACCACGCGACCGGTTCGGCGGCGTTCACCAACACCGTCCGCCGGCGGGTCGGGACCCGTGCCGGTGCGATGTTCAAGTTCTTCAATTCCTACCTCAACGCCGAGGACGACACCCTCGACGTGCTCGTCTGCGACGAGGCACACCGGATCCGCAAACACTCCTGGGACCGGTTCCGCAAGAAGGACGCCGTCGACCCCGATCGGCCACAGATCGACGAGCTGCTGTCGGTCGCCCGGGTCGGGGTGTTCTTCATCGACGACATGCAGGCCGTGAAGCGTGACGAGATCGGCAACAGCGACGACATCGAGCGCCTCGCCGGGCAGCACGGTGCCGAGGTGCACGAGTTCGACCTCGAGGCACAGTTCCGCTGCGGCGGCTCCGACGGGTTCGTCCGCTGGATCGAGTCGACGCTCGGCATCCGTCGCACGGCCAACGCGCTGTGGGCCGGCGACGAGAACTTCGACTTCGACATCGTCGACTCCCCCGAGGAGCTCGACGCGCTGATCCGCCACCGCGCCGACGAGGGGCACAGTGCCCGGCTGGTCGCCGGCTACTGCTGGCCCTGGTCCGCGCCGCGTGACGACGGAACACTGGCTCCGGACGTCCAGGTCGACGGTTGGTGCCGGCCCTGGAACGCCCGCCCCAACGCGACCGGGCTGGCCGAGGGCATCCCGAAGTCCTACTACTGGGCCAGCGAACCCGGCGGCATCGACCAGGTTGGCTGCATCTACACCGCCCAGGGCTTCGAGTTCGACTACGCCGGCGTGATCTTCGGCGACGACCTCGTCTACCGACCCCGCGAGGGCTGGGTCGGCCGCAAGGAGTTCTCCTAC
>SKSP01000095.1 GCA_007122945.1 Ilumatobacteraceae bacterium
ACCTCGCCACCATCTGGCAACACACCCTCAACACCCCCACCATCGGACGCCACGACAACTTCTTCGACCTCGGCGGCCACAGCCTCCTCGCCGTCAAGCTGTTCGCGAGGATCGAGCGCGAGTTCGGCAAGGCGCCGCCGATCAGCGTCCTGTTCGAGGCGCCGACGATCGCCGAACTCGCCCGGCACCTCGGCGACATCGAGCGGCGCTGGACGTCACTGGTTCCGGTCAACGTGAACGGGCCGCGACCGCTGTTCTTCTACGTCGTGCCGTTCCTGATCGGTGCGGTCAGCTTCCACCACCTCGCCCGACACCTCGGCGACGATCAGCCCTTCTACCTCCTCCAACCACAAGGGATCGAGAACGACCAGCCTCCGCACCAACGAATCGAAGAGATGGCGGCGCACTACATCGCCGAGCTCCGCGACGTGCAGCCCTCGGGTCCGTACCACCTCGGCGGGCACTGCGCGGGCAGCTGGGTCGCGTTCGAGATGGCCAGGCAGCTGCACGATGCCGGAGAGGAGGTCGCCTCACTGCTTCTCGTGGACTCCGAGCCGCCCGGGATCGACCGCCCCTCGGCCGGCCGCATCCGACTGATCGTCGGCCGACTCCGTTCGTACCGGCGGGATGGCCGCCTCCTCGACGCTGTCCGGTGGAAGTGGCACGTCGCAGTGGAGTACGTCGTCCACGCACGCATCGGGCGCGGACAACGACGTCGCCGGGCCGAGATGCGGCGGGCCCACCGGACGGCCCACCGGAGCTACCGGGGTGGGCGTCACGAAGGGTCCGCGCTGCTCGTCCGAAGCTCGGAGTGGGCAGGACAACCCGATCGGCAATGGCATCTCCGCTGGGCCCAACTGCTCGACGGGTCGTTGCACGTCACGTCGATCCCGAGCACCCACGCAGGTCTGGTGGACGACACGGGTTCCGCTGCGATGGCGGCGACGATCCGATCGGTCCTCGACGGCGCCGCCGAGCCAGCAGGCCGGCACCTCCCGTCGTCGTAGCAGGGCACCAGGGCGAGCACGTCAAGCCACGACGACCACGCTCGCCAACCACCGATCGCCCGACCGGACGCACCAACCGTGCAGGTGCGCGTCGCCGACGACCGACGCCTCGAACGCTGCCGGGGCGCCGGTGCGGGGATCACCGCGGACGACGACGCGGACATCGTGGTGCTCGAGCATCCGCCCGCCGATCCCGTGCCACGCCTTGTACGCCGCCTCCTTGGCGACGAACGCGAGGAGCGGGTCGACCTCCTCGTCGGGGCGGACGACGAGGGCTGCCGTCGCACGGTCGAGAACCCGGACGGGCTCGATGTCGAGACCGATCGACCGGATCCCCGGCAGCGAGCTGACGGCAGCGACGACGAAGCGGTGATCGTGCGCGAGCGACCCGACGAGGCCTTCCGGCCACGCCGGCGTCCGGTCGACCCGGGTGCCGATCGGCGCGGAGGTGCCGGCGAGGTGCCGTAACAGCACCCGACCGGTGCCGTACTCGGCCCGACGTGCCGCGACGGCACGCTGGACGAACGACCGCTCGTCCTCGAGGAGCGTCGCGACGTCGTCCGCGCTGATCGCTCGCGCCCCCGAACGGACCCCCCGCGGCAGGATCCGGGCGAGCGAGGCGGACAACCCCTCGGCCGTGGCGACCCGCGCGTCACCCATCCAGCAAGCATGGCAGCACCGGTCGGTCGCCGCGCAGGGACCCGTCCCGGCGACCACTACGTTGGCCGCGTGGGAGCCCGCCCGACCGTCCTCACATCCCGCAGCGCGATCACGACGGCGACCTGGCTGCTCGCCACCCTGGCCCTCCTCGTCGCGGCGTGCACGTCACCGGACTCCTCGACACTGTCCGACCGAGCCGACCTCACCGTCCACACCGACCGTCCGATCGGGAGCTTCGACCGACGCCTCCTCGGGACGAACGTCCCGGCGTGGGTCGGCCCCGAGTTGCTCGCCGACGACGGGTTCCGGGCCGCAACCGTGGCACTGGGGACCCCGCTGATCCGACTCCCGGGCGGGAGTTGGAGCAACCACTACGACTGGCTGGCCTGCGAGACCGGCGACGAGTCCAGCTGCTACTGGCCGTGGGCCGCCCGACCGACCGACTTCCTCGAGTTCCTGGAAGCGACGGGCACCGAGGGGATGTGGACCGTCTCGATCAACGGCACCGCCGAGGAGGCCGCCGCACTGGTGGCGTTCTTCAACGGCGCCGTGGACGACGACCGCGCCATCGGCACCGACCGGAACGGCCGGGACTGGGCGACCGTCGGGCACTGGGCGCGGCTGCGCGCCGGGCACGGGAACCCCGACCCCCACCGCATCGACCTGTGGGAGGTGGGCAACGAGGTCTACGGAGCCGTCGCGGGGACCGGCCCCGGTTGCGCGCCGTTCGGTTGGGAGGAGGTGTGGACCTGCGACGGGACGGAGTACGTCACGGGCACCGACGACCACGACGGGTTCCTCAGGTTCCGAGACGCGATGGTGGCGGTCGACGACGAGATCGAAGTGGGCATCGTCGGGACGGAATCGGCGACGGAGTGGGGCGGATGGGGGGACGACGTGATCTCGACGGCGGCCGACCAGTTCGACTTCTACGTCGTGCACCACTACGCCACCGACGGCAGCATCCGTCTCGAGGGAGCGATGGCCGCCCCCGGCCGGGACTGGCCCCGGATCGTCGCCGACGTCGAGGACGCCTACCAGCGACACGGCCTCGCCGACCGCCCACCGATCGCCGTCACCGAGCACAACCTGGTCTCGTTCATCGAAGGCGATGCGGACCGCAACATGACCACGGTGCTCAACGCGCTGTACCTCGCCGAGACGATCGGGCAACTCGCGCTCAACGGAATTCCGATCGCGAACCAGTGGAACCTCGCCAACGGTCGCCACGAGAACGGAACCGACTACGGACTCATCGACATCGAGACGGGAGATCCGTCGCCCGCATACCATGCGCTCGCGACCTGGGCGAGGTTCGGTGACGAACTCGTCGAGACGAGCCTCGCCGGGCGCGCGGAGACGAGCGCGCTGCGATCGTACGCCGCCATGGACGGAACGGCCGTGACCCTCCTGGTCGTCAACCCGTCCGCGGAACCCGTCCCGGCAACCCTCGGCATCGACCCGGCCGTCGGCCCTTCCGACGTCACCCTCGACGTCGTGCAGGCTCGCACCACGGATGCGACGGAGGTCACGGTGAACGGCCTCGACGGAGCGAACGTCCCCCCGGCCGATCCGATCGACCTCGGCGTCGTCCTCGACGAGTTCGAGCACGAGTTCCCGGGAACGTCGATCAGCCTCCTCCGCTGGCAGCCCGACCGTTGAAGGTCGTTGTCATCCCGCCTCGATCGCAGGGGGACGGACGTGCTGGAATGACGCCCGTGGATCACGGCTCGGGACGCGTGCGCGTCTTCCTCGTGGATGACCACGAGATCGTGCGGGACGGACTGCGCGTGCTGATCGACCCGCACGACGACCTCGAGGTGGCGGGGGAGGCCGCGAGCTGCGCCGAGGCGCGGGAGCTGATCCCGCTCATCGACCCCGACATCGCCGTGGTCGACGTCGGCCTCCCCGATGGCAGCGGCCTCGACCTGTGCCGGGAGCTCACCGCCTCGTCCCCCGGACTCCGGTCGTTGCTGCTCACCTCTCACGGGAACGACATCACGAACCTCGAGGCCATCGACGCAGGCGCCTCGGCGATCGTGGCCAAGTCGATCCGTTGCCGCGACCTCCTCGAAGCGATCCGCCACGTGGCCTGCGGTCGCTCACTCCTCGACGGGAGCCGAGCGTCAGCGCGAACCGAAGCGCGAACCGACTCGGCGCTCGACCCCCGCATCGCTGCACTGAGCACGCGCCAGCGGCGCGTCCTCGACCTCGTGGCGCTCGGGTTCACCAACCGGCAGATCGCGGTCGAGTTGGGGCTGACCGAGAAGACGGTCAAGAACACCGTCTCGACGATCCTCTTCAAGCTCGGGGTGACCCGGCGGGTCGAGGCCGCCGTGATCGCGACGAAGTCCAATGGTCACGTGAGAAGCTGAGGTCCGATGGACGATCCGACGTCGAAGCCCACCGACGGCAGCGTGACGCGCGTCTTCCTCGTCGACGACCACGAGCTGGTGAGGGAGGGACTCCGGTGGCAGCTCCGAGCGTGCCCCTTCCTCCGTGTCGTCGGGGACGCTGGGTCGCACGCCGACGCGATGGCACGGATCCCGGCGACGCGTCCGGATCTCGTCGTGCTCGAACTCCAGCTCCCCGACGCCGACGGCCTCACGACGTGTCACGAGATCCTCACACGGATGCCCGAGGTCAGGGTCGTTGTACTCACCGCATCGTCCGACGCCGTCCTCCGTCGAGGAGCCCGCCGCGCGGGCGCTGCCGACTACCTCGTCAAGTCGCTCCGGAGCAAGGAGATCGTCGACGCCCTGCGGTGCGTCGCGACCGGCGAGGCGACCCTCGCCGGTCGCGAGGGCGCACCTCCCGAGGCGATCGGCGGGCGTCCGGACGAGGAGCCGCTCGAAGGAGCGGAGCGTCTCGTCGCGACGTTGACCCCGATGGAACAGAGAATCCTCTGGCTGATCACCGAGGGACGCACGAACGAACAGATCGCCCGTCGCCTCGGGCTGAGCGTGTGGACCGTGAAGCGGAGCGTCTCGTCCATCATCGCCACCCTCGGCGTGTCGTCCCGAGTGGGCGCCGCGGTGATCGGCGGCCGCTGCCGACCCGCGGCGCCGACCGACGCCTGATGCCGTCGTTCCGACCGAACCCCGAACGCGGGAACACCCGCCGCGAACCGTACGTCTGGGCGGTGGCGATCACAATCGTGTGGCTGGCGGTCGTGCTCGTCGTCGTCGGCGCGGCCGACGGCGCCGACCCCACCGTCGAGGCGGGCACCATCGTGATGCTGCTGCCGCTCGCCGGGTTCGCCGCCAACGTGGTCGCCGGGCTGCGCGGCCGCGATCGCCACTGGGCCACCCGGAGCGGCGTCACCATGGGGGCCGCGCTCGGCCTCGCCTACCTCGTGCTCGTGGTCGCTCGGGGGCAGTTCGACGCGCTCTACCTCGTGCCGCTGATCGCGTTCGTCGCGGCGATGCTGCTGTGGCTGTGTTGCGCCGCCGGTTGGCTGCTCGGCGGGGTGATCCGCCACGGCCTCGGCCTGGGTGACCGTCTCGGTGACAGCCGCGACACCGACGAGGGCTTCCTGTAGCGGCACGCGGGTGCGTACCCTCGGGGCCGTGCGCAATCCCAAGGACTTCTTCCGACCGCTGGCGGTCGGCGCCCCCGAGCCCCTGCGGGAGATCCCGGTCCGGCCGAGCCGGATGATCCACTTCTTCCCGCCGCAGAACGCCAAGGTGGTCGCCAAGCTCCCCGAGATCGCCCGCACGGCCGACGTCGTGCTCGGCAACCTCGAGGACGCCATCCCGGCGAGCGACAAGGAGGCCGCCCGGGCCGGCCTCGTCGAGG
>SKSP01000509.1 GCA_007122945.1 Ilumatobacteraceae bacterium
AGGTCCCGAGCGGCTGTGTCACCCAGCCCCTCCCCGACGTCGTGTTCGTCGGCCGGATGGTCGATCGTGATTTCCGCACCGCCCGCTTCAGGATCGGCCAGGTGCGAGCCGGCGATCCGTCGCCGTTCGCCGCCGACGGTCTGATCGACGTCCGGTACGGCCGCGACGTCGAGTACCTCGAGCTCGGCGAGCGCTATCTCGTGTCGGCCCGGCGCGACTCGGTGCTGGGTGTCCTGGCATCGCGCATCCGACCGGAGCCGCCGATGTTCGGCGGCGACGACATCGTCGGCCTCG
This sequence comes from Ilumatobacteraceae bacterium, assembly GCA_007122945.1. Classification (GTDB taxonomy): domain Bacteria; phylum Actinomycetota; class Acidimicrobiia; order Acidimicrobiales; family Ilumatobacteraceae; genus SKSP01. The sequence continues at coordinate 295 of SKSP01000509.1, forward strand.
TCGAGTCCGAGATCGAGTGTCCCGGTTTCGAGGACCCGGCCCGAACGCTGCACCCCGATGGCACCGTGGTCGAGTCGAGCGTGATCGGACCGCTGTTCGAGCGGCGATCCCAACTGGCCGCTGCGGTGCTGCTCCCGGTGGCAGTGGCGTTCGGGTTGGTGTTCGTGCTGGCGTCGCTGCGGATCAGCCTGGCGGGTCTCTTCCGCGGTGTCGGCTCGGCCGCCTCGCGTGCCCGGCGCTGATCCCGGGCAGCCGACCGGCGTTTGCCCAGGACCCCCCGGGGGTACGCCTGGACCGACGACGATCGCACCGCACCGGTGCGGAGAGGAGCCCATCATGGGTGGAGAGAAGGACCAGGCCAAGGGACGGGTCAAGCAGGCAGCGGGCGATCTGACCGACGACGACGACCTGAAGCGTGAGGGCGAAGCCGACGAGACCGCTGGCAAGGTGAAGGACAAGGTGGACTCGGCCAAGGAGAAGGCCGACGACGCCATCGACTCGGCGAAGGACAAGCTCACCTGATCACGCTCTCCGGGTCGGCCCCGGCGCCGCGGTCCGGCAGCCGTCAGGTGACGGCGTCGGTCGCCAGCCGACGCAACGTGGCGACCGCGTGACCGAGGCCCTCGGGGTCCCGGTACAGCGCACTGCCGGCCACCAGCACGTTCGCCCCGGCGCGAGCCGCGCCCGCGACGGTGTCGGGGCCGATGCCGCCGTCGACCTCCACGTCGACGGCGGCGTCGCGCCCGGTGGTCGCGAGCATCGCCCGCACCTCGGCGATCTTGGGCTCCATCGACGCGAGATAGGCCTGCCCACCGAAGCCCGGGTTGACGGTCATCACGAGGACCAGGTCGATCAGGTCGAGCACGTGGGCGATCGAACTCGCGGGCGTGCCGGGGTTGAGCGCCACCGCTGCGGTGGCGCCGAGTGACGCGACGTGCTCGAGCGTGCGGTGCAGGTGCGGGCAGGCCTCCACGTGGACGATCAGGCGTTGGCAGCCCGCCTCCACGTAGCGCTCCGCCATCGCGTCGGGGGTGTGCACCATCAGGTGTGCCTCGAACGGCAGCGACGTGTGGGGGCGCGCGGCGGCGATGACGTCGGGTCCGAACGTCAGGTTCGGGACGAACTGCCCGTCCATGACGTCCCACTGCACGAGGTCGACGCCGGCTTCCTCGAGCGCGGCGACCTCCTCGCCGAGCCGGGCGAAGTCGGCCGGGAGGACCGAGGGTGCGATCTGGATCGGGCGGGTCACGCCGAGAACCTACCGAACGGCACGTACCCGCTCAGGACTGCTCGTCGCGTTCGTCGGCGCCCTCGCCCCACTCCTCCCACGCCTCGTCCTCTTCCTCCCAGGCCTCGTTGCGCTGCTCGACGGTGTCGCGCCAGTTGGCGGCGGCCTCCGGGGACGGGTACGGGCCCATCACCTGATCGCCCGGTCCACGTTCGTCCCATCGCACCACCTTGTGCCTGGCGAGGTCCCAGTACCAGCCCCGATCGCTCTCGCTGCGTTCACCCATGCCCCCAGTCTGCCCCGCCCACCGGGTTCCGACATGGGGCCGGGCGGTCGCGCGGCGCCGCTCGCTAGCGTGCCGACGGTGACGACGCCCGACGAGGACCGTGACGCACGCGGCGCGCCGCTCGGGGACCTGACCGTCCGGGCCGAGCGGATGGTGGCGGGCGGTGAGGCCCTCGCCCGGCGCCCCGACGGTCGCATCGTCCTCGTCGCCGGGGCGCTCCCGGGCGAGACCGTGGCGGTCGACGCACCGGTGCGACGTGCCGGCGCGGACCGGGCCACCGTCGTCGCCGTCGTCGAGGCGTCCGCGAACCGGATCGCGCCACCGTGCCCTCGACGGACCGAGGGATGCGGCGGGTGCGACTGGCAGCACCTGGCGCCCGCGGCGCAGTTGCCCGAGAAGGTCGGGATCGTCGTGGACGCGCTGCGTCGCACCGGCCGCCTCGGCGAACCCGACGTGCGGCTCGGCGCGTCCGTGCCCGCCGAGGGCTACCGCACCACCGTGCGCCTCGTCGGCACCGACGACGGCGTCGCCGGGTACCGCCGCGAGCGCTCCCACGACACCGTGTCGGCCGAGGGGTGCCTCGTGGCCCATCCTCGGCTCGGCGAGGTGATCCCGCAGCTCCGCCCGGCGCCCGGCCTCGAGGTCACGCTGCGCTGCTCCGCCGCGACCGGCGAGATGGTGGCGCTGTGGCGCGACGATCGCGGCCGTCTCGACGGTGTCCCACCAGCGGTGCGTGTCGGCACCCGGGCGGGGTTCACCGAGGTGGTCCACCACGGGCCGACGGCGCGCGACGACACCGGGCGGACGTCGCTGCACGTGTCAGCGGGCTCGTTCTTCCAGAGCGGGCCGGCCGCCGCTGCACTGCTCGTCGATGCCGTCGCGACGGCGGCGCCCGAACTGGCCGAGGCGCGCCACGTCGTCGATCTCTACGGCGGGGTGGGACTGTTCGCCGCATCGGTGGTCCCACCGACGGCCGCCGTCACGCTGGTCGAGTCGAACCGTTCGGCGACGGGCGACGCGGTGCGGAACCTCCCCGACGCGACCGTCGTGCGCGGCGACGCCGGACGGTGGCGACCCGCGAGCGGTGCGCCACCGGTCGACGTCGTCGTCGCCGACCCGCCGAGGGCGGGCCTCGGGCGGGCAGGTACGGACGCGGTCGTCTCGGCCGGTGCCGCTACCGTGGTGCTCGTGAGTTGCGACCCCGTGACCGCCGCGCGCGACGCCGCCCTGCTCCGTGAGCACGGCTACGTGCACGACCACGTCGTGGTCCTCGATCTGTTCCCCGGCACCCACCACGTCGAGACCGTGACGCGGTTCACCCGCGCCCGACGGACGGGCCGACGTTGAGCGATCGGGAGCGTCCCGCCGAGCCGGACCCGGCCGCCGCGCCGCGAACGCCGGCGAATGTTCCCGGGAGCGGTCATCCGGACGGCGAGCAGGAACGTACAACCGTTGTGCGACGCGACCTCTCCGATGCCTCCGATGCGGCCCTGGTGGTCGCGATCGGTCGCTATCGACAGGACGCGCTCGCCGAGGCGTACCGTCGGCACGCCGGCGCCGTGTTCGGTCTCGCCAAGCGGCTCCTGCGTGACCAGGCCCGCGCCGAGGAAGTGGTGCAGGAGGTCTTCTTGCGCCTCTGGAACGACCCGAACCGGTTCGACCCCGATCGTGGCACCCTGCGCAGCTACCTGCTGGCGCACTGCCACGGCCGTTCCGTCGACCTGATCCGCTCCGACACGTCGAGACGATCGCGTGAGGAGCGCGAGGCGAAGGCGACGGCAGAGGAAGGTTACGACGTCGCCCACGAGGTGCTCGACCTCGCCGTCGCCGGACACGTGCGAGATGCCCTCGACGGGCTGCCCGACGGCGAGCGGCGGGCGATCGAGCTGGCCTACTTCGGCGGCCGGACGTATCGCGAGGTGGCCGAACAGCTCGGCGAGGCCGAGGGGACCGTGAAGAGTCGGATCCGAGCAGGCCTTCGTCGTCTCCGCTCCGAACTGGTGGATGTGGGAATCACGGCGGGAGGTGCGACATGAGCGAGACGGACGACAAGTACACCGACGGCTGGACGACCGACGATACGGACGAACTGCTCGGCGCCTACGCCCTCGACGCCGTCGAACCGGAGGAACGGCGCCGGATCGAGGAGTACATCGCCAGCAATCCGCGTGCAGCCGCCGAGGTGCAACAGCACCGCGAGGTCGCCACCATGCTCGCCTACACCGGTTCGGACGCCCCCGATGGCCTGTGGGACCGGATCGTCGCGACGATCGAGGAACCCGCGCCGGCGCCCGGGCCCGAGCTCGCCCGGGTGATGCCGATGGACGAGGGTCGGCGCCGGCGCACGCGCCGCGCCGCGCTCGGCCGTTGGTCGCTGGCGACCGCCGCGGCCGCGGTGCTCGCGATCTCGGCCGCGCTCGTGATCGATATTGGCCGGGGCGACCCCGATCCGTTGCGGGCGGCGGTCGAGGCCGTCCGTGCCGACCGCGACAGTCGGGCGGCCGAGCTGGTGGCGGCCGACGGCGACCTCGCCGTCGAGGTCGTGATCGACGAGAAAGGCCGCGGGTACCTGATCGGCGATGTCCTCCCGCAGCTCCAGCGAGACCAGACCTACCAGCTCTGGGGCGTCGTCGGCGACGACGTCATCTCGATCGGGATCCTCGGACCCAACCCCGAGATCGTCACGTTCACCGCTCGCGCGGAGGTGGCGGCGATCGCGATCACGATCGAGCCGGAGGGTGGCGTCGTCAGCGACGGCAACCCCGAGGGCGCCTACGTCGGCGAGCTCACCTGATCGGGGGACACCCGAACCGGGCACACTGGCGGGCGTGATCGAACCCGTCATCGCCACCGAGGTCGCCGAGGCGCTCGCCGACCGTCGCCCCGTGGTCGCGCTCGAATCGACCATCTTCTCCAACCTCGGCCTGCCCGCGCCGGCCAACGCCGAGGCGCTCGAGCGGTGCGAGCGCGCTGTGCGCGCGGGTGGCGCCGTCCCGGCGGTGACGGCCGTGCTCGACGGGGTGGCCCGGGTCGGCCTCGACGGTGGCGAGGTCGAGCGGATCCTCGGACCGGCGCGCAAGGTGGCCGAGCGCGACCTGCCGGTGTCGATCGCCGGTCGATGGGAGTTCGGTGCCACCACCGTGTCCGCGTCGATGGCGCTCGCCGCGTCCGCCGGGATCGAGGTGTTCGCGACCGGCGGCATCGGCGGGGTGCATCGTGGCGCGACGGCCACCGGCGACGTCAGCGCCGACCTCGACGCCCTCGCCCATCACCCCGTCGTCACCGTCTGCGCCGGCGCCAAGGCGTTCCTCGATCTGCCCCGCACGCTCGAGTACCTCGAGACGGTGGGTGTGCCCGTTCTCGGCTGGCGCCACGACCACTTCCCGGCCTTCTACACCCGGTCGTCGGGCCTCCCGGTCCCGCACCGGGTGGAGACGGCCGAGCACGTCGCCGCCGTCCTCCGGAACCGGACCCGCGATCGCTCCGGGGTGCTCGTCACGGTGCCGATCCCGGCCGCCGACGCGCTCGACGACGCCGGGCTCGACGAGGTCCTGGAGGCGGCGCTCGTCGAGTGCGACCGCAGGGGAGTCGTTGGTGCCGCGGTCACGCCGTTCGTCCTCGAACGGATCGCGGTCGCGACCGAGGG
>SKSP01000006.1 GCA_007122945.1 Ilumatobacteraceae bacterium
CTCGCTGGTCGATGCGCTCGGCGCGGCGACGTTCCGCGGGCTCCTCGACGAGGTCGCACCGACGTGGGTGTTCGCCAACCGGGAGGAGGCCGACGCGCTCGGGCTGCTCGATACCGATCCGCCGCCCGGACGCCACCACGTCGTGAAGGACGGTGCCCGCCCGGCGGTCGTCGTCGGGCCCGGGTCGCCGTCGGGTGCCGGCGCGGCGCGCGTCGAGGTCCCGGCGCTCGTCGTCGACGCCGTCCGCGACACGACCGGCGCCGGCGACGCCTTCGCCGCCGGCTTCCTCTCGGCGGTGATGACGGCCGCCGACCCGGTCGCCGCCTGCCGGGCGGGCCACCGGACTGCCGCCACCGTCCTGGCCACCCCCGGCGCCACCCCCGGCGTCACCCCCGGCGGGATCGAGCCTCCGACCAGCACCTGAGCGACACAGAGTCGCCAGCTGCCGGCTGGGCCGGCGCCGAGCGACACAGAGTCGGTGGAGTGCCGGTGAGGTCGGGTTCGGATCTGCACCTGAGCGACACAGAGTCGCCAGCTGCCGGCTGGGCCGGCGCCGAGCGACACAGAGTCGGTGGAGTGCCGGTGAGGTCGGGTTCAGATCTGCACCTGAGTGACACAGAGTCGCCAGTTGCCGGCTGGGGCGGCGCTCAGCGACACAGAGGTGGTGGGGGGCGGGTAACGTCGCCGGTCGTGGGGAGCAGGGGGTGCGTGTCCGACGAGGTGGTGCGATGGCGACGCTGATGACGTCGCGGGTCGACGCGTCCTCGGACGAGTTCGCCCGCAACGTCGCCGCCCACACCGCACTCGTGGACGACCTGCGCGCCGAGATGGCGCGCGCCGCGCTCGGCGGCCCGGAGGCGAGCCGGCGGCGGCACGTCGAGCGCGGCAAGCTGCTGCCGCGCGACCGGGTCGACGCCCTGCTCGACCCGGGCAGCCCGTTCCTCGAGCTGTCGCCGCTCGCCGCGAAGGGGATGTACGACGACCAGATCCCCGGTGCGGGCATCATCACCGGGGTCGGCGTCGTGTCCGGTCGTCGCTGCGTCATCGTCTGCAACGACGCCACCGTCAAGGGCGGCACGTACCACCCGATCACCGTCAAGAAGCAGCTGCGCGCCCAGGAGATCGCGCTCGAGAACCGGCTCCCGTGCATCTACCTGGTCGACTCCGGCGGAGCGTTCCTCCCCGAGCAGGACCAGGTGTTCCCCGACAAGGACCACTTCGGGCGCAGCTTCTACAACCAGGCCCGCATGTCCGGCCTCGGGATCCCCCAGGTCGCCGCCGTGCTCGGCTCGTGCACGGCGGGCGGCGCCTACCTCCCGGCGATGAGCGACGAGGCCGTGATCGTCCGCGAGCAGGGCACGATCTTTCTGGGCGGTCCGCCGCTCGTGAAGGCCGCCACGGGCGAGGTCGTCACGGCCGAGGAGCTCGGTGGTGGCCACCTCCACTCGACCGTGTCGGGCGTGACCGACCACCTCGCCGACGACGACGCCCACGCGCTGCGCATCGTCCGCGCCATCCTCGCCTCGACCCCGCCGGCCCCCGCGCCGCCGTGGGAGGTGCAGGCGCCCGAGGAGCCGGTGGTCGACCCGGCCGAGCTGTACGGCGTGGTGCCCGCCGACGACCGCACCCCGTACGACGTGCGCGAGGTGATCGCCCGGCTCGTCGACGGCAGCCGGTTCCACGAGTTCAAGCAGGACTACGGCACGACGCTCGTCACCGGGTTCGCCCGCATCTGGGGGCACCCCGTCGGGATCATCGCCAACAACGGCGTGTTGTTCTCGGAGTCCGCGCTGAAGGGCACGCACTTCATCCAGCTGTGCGACCAGCGCGGCATCCCGCTCGTGTTCCTCCAGAACATCACCGGCTTCATGGTCGGGCGCGAGTACGAGGCGGGCGGCATCGCGAAGAACGGCGCCAAGATGGTGACCGCCGTCGCGTGCGCCCGCGTGCCGAAGCTGACGGTCATCGTCGGCGGGTCGTACGGCGCCGGGAACTACAGCATGTGCGGCCGCTCGTACTCACCTCGCTTCTTGTGGTTGTGGCCGAACGCCCGCATCTCGGTGATGGGTGGTGAGCAGGCCGCATCGGTGCTGGCGACGGTGCGTCGCGACCAGCTCGAGGGAGCCGGCGAGGAGTGGTCGGCCGAGGACGAGGAGGCGTTCAAGGCGCCGATCCGCGCCCAGTACGAGCACCAGGGTCATCCGTACTACGCGACGGCGAGGCTGTGGGACGACGGCGTGATCGACCCGGCCGACACCCGAACGGTGCTCGGTCTCGCCCTCGGCGTCGCCGGCCAGGCGCCGCTGCCGCCGATCGAGCGCGGGATCTTCCGGATGTGACCGTGTCGTCCGACGTCTCCCCGCCCGCCGCGCTGTTCGGCACGGTGCTCGTCGCCAATCGCGGCGAGATCGCCGTGCGGATCATCCGCACCCTGCGCCGGCTCGGGATCCGCTCGGCCGCCGTGTACAGCGACGCCGACCGCGATGCTCCGCACGCTGCGCTCGCCGACGTCGCCGTCCGGATCGGGCCGGCACCGGCGGCCGAGAGCTACCTCCACGTCGAGCGGCTCGTCGAGGCCGCCCGCTCGGTCGGCGCCGATGCGGTGCACCCGGGGTACGGGTTCGTGTCCGAGCACACCGGGTTCGCCGACGCGTGCGCCGAGGCCGGCGTCGTGTTCGTCGGTCCGCCGCCGCGGGCGATCGAGGCGATGGGCGACAAGATCACCGCCAAGAACACCGTCGCCGCCGCGGGCGTCGCGGTCGTCCCGGGGGTGTCGCGGCCCGGGCTCACCGACGACGACCTGCGCATCGCCGCCGTCGAGATCGGGTTGCCCGTCCTGATCAAGCCCTCGGCCGGGGGTGGCGGCAAGGGGATGCGCCGCGTCGACCGGTTCGACGACCTCGACGACGCCATCGTCTCGGCCCGCCGCGAAGCCGCCGGCGCGTTCGGCGACGACACGCTCTTCATGGAGCGGTTCGTGACGCGGCCGCGCCACATCGAGATCCAGGTGCTGCTCGACGCCCACGGCGGTGCGGTCCACCTCGGCGAGCGCGAGTGCAGCCTCCAACGGCGGCACCAGAAGATCGTCGAGGAGGCGCCGTCGGTGCTGCTCACCCCGGAGCGGCGGGCGGCGATGGGCGAGCAGGCCCTCGCCGCCGCCCGAGCCTGCGGCTACACGAACGCCGGCACCGTCGAGTTCATCGTCTCTGGCGATCGTCCCGACGAGCCGTTCTTCATGGAGATGAACACCCGACTGCAGGTCGAGCACCCCGTCACCGAGATGGTGTGGGGCCTCGATCTGGTCGAGCAGCAGCTCCGGGTCGCGGCCGGCGAACCGCTCGGGTTCGATCAGGACGACCTGACGCCGGCCGGGCACGCGGTCGAGGTCCGGATCTACGCCGAGGACCCGGCCAACGGGTTCGTGCCGTCGCCGGGCCGCATCGCCGCGCTGCGGCTGCCGTCGGCGAACGAGCACGTGCGGGTCGATGCCGGCGTCGCGGTGGGGCAGACGGTCAGCCCGCACTACGACCCGATGCTCGCCAAGGTGATCGCCCACGGGCCCGGCCGGTCGGCCGCACTCGCCCACCTCGATGCGGCGCTCGCCGAGATCCACGTCGCCGGCCTCACCACGAACACGGGATTCCTGCGGCACCTGCTCGCGCTGCCCGAGGTGGTCGCCGGCGACCTCGACACCGATCTCGTCGAGCGTCGCCTCGCCGAGCTCACGGCACGCGACGTCGACCCGGATGCCGCGGTCGCCGCTGCGCTCGCCGTCGTCGAGGAGCGCCGTCGCTCGCTCGACCCGACCGACCCGTGGGGCTCGACGTCGGGGTGGCGCCTCGGCGAGCCGGCGTGGACGACGTGGCGGGCGCGCGTCGACGGTCACGACGTGGTGGTTCGGACCCGCGGTGAGGGTCGCTCGCTGGAGGCGGTCGTCGGCGACGACTCGATCGACGGCGACGGCGACCCGGTCGCGTGCGTCGTCCACGCGGCGAACGGTGACGGGGCCGGCGAGATCGACGTCACGATCGACGGTCGCCACTGGCAGGGCACGGCCACGCACGTCGGGGCCGAGGTGTGGCTGTCGCGGGGCGGGCACACGTGGCGATTCGCCGAACGGCACCCGGTGCGCACCGGCCGGGCCGGTGCGGTCACCGTCGACGGAACGTTGCGGAGCCCGATGCCCGGCGCGGTCGTGTCGGTGAACGTCGCCGAGGGCGAGCGGGTGACCGAGGGGCAGGTCCTCGTGGCGGTCGAGGCGATGAAGATGGAGCACTCGCTCCGGGCGCCGTTCGACGGCACCGTCACCCAGGTCTCGGTCAGCGCCGGCCAGCAGGTCGACCTCGGCGCCGCGCTGGTCGAGGTCAGCCCTGACACGGGTGGATCAGAGGGAGGAGATCCGGCATGAGCTTCGAGCTGTCCGACGAGCACGAGGCGTTCCGCGCCGTCGTGCGCGACTTCGCCGAGCGCGAGCTCGCACCGCACGTGGCGCGGTGGGACGAAGAGCACCACTTCCCGGTCGAGGCGGTCCACGCGATGGGCGAGCTCGGACTCTTCGGTCTCGTGTTCCCCGAGGAGTGGGGCGGCAGCGGCGGCGACTTCGCGTCGTTGTGCGTCGCCATCGAGGAGATCGGCCGCGTCGACCAGTCGATGGGCATCACGCTCTCGGCGGGGGTCGGCCTCGGCGCGAACCCCATCTACCGGTTCGGCAACGAGGAGCAGAAGCAGCGCTGGCTCCCCGACCTCGTCGCCGGACGGGCACTCGGCGCGTTCGGCCTCACCGAACCCGGTGCCGGCAGCGACGCCGGTGCCACCACCACCCGCGCCGAACCCGACGGTGACGACTGGGTCATCAACGGCTCCAAGGCCTTCATCACCAACTCCGGGACCTCGATCACGTCGATCGTGACCGTGACGGCGCGGACCGACGCCGGAATCACGAACTTCGTCATCGAGGCGGGCACGCCGGGCATGGAGATCGAGCCGCCCTACCGCAAGCTCGGCTGGCACGCCAGCGACACCCACGGCATCGCCCTCGACGATTGCCGGGTCCCCGCGGGTCACCTGCTCGGCGAACCCGGCAAGGGGTTCCACAACTTCTTGTCGATCCTGGATGACGGACGGGTCGCGATCTCGGCGCTGGCGGTCGGATGTGCCCGGGCGTGCCTCGAGCTGTCGCTCGAGTACGCGACCGAGCGGGTGGCGTTCGACCGTCCGATCGGCGCCAACCAGGCGATCGCGTTCGCGCTCGCCGACCTCGCCGTCGCCGTCGAGAACGCCACCAACCTGACCTACAAGGCGGCGTGGTTGAAGGACCAGGGGCGCGACATCGGCAGGGCAGCGGCGATCGCCAAGCTGTACTCGACCGAGGCGGCGGTCGCCGCGACCCGCGTCGCCACCCAGGTGTTCGGCGGCGCCGGCTTCATCGAGGAGACGCCGGTCGC
>SKSP01000110.1 GCA_007122945.1 Ilumatobacteraceae bacterium
CGCGGCGCGGCGCGGTACCTCGTGAACAACGCCGGGCCACCCAGCAGGTCGCCGCTCGGCGTCCCCGCCGGCATCGTGGAGGCAGCGGCGAGCATGGCGCGCGTCGGCGACACCTGGATCGGTCGGACGCCGATGGGCCGAGCGGCGCGCCCCGAGGAGATCGCGGCGGCGATCGCGTTCCTCCTCTCGCCGGCCGCGTCGTTCGTCAACGGCGCGACGCTCGTCGTCGACGGCGGCAGCGCCCTCTGAGCATCACGACCCGCCGACGGTCGGCGGCGTGATCACCGGGTGCGGCAACGCGGTGGCACCGTGCTCGCGCAGTGCCCGATCGAAGGCGGCCGGGTCGTCGCCCCAGGAGCGTGGATCTCCCATCATGACCTCGAACATGACGGCGCCCGCGTCGCCGGCGACGATCGGTCCGAACGCCGCCCCGTAGGGGAGCTCGACATGCGTGCCGGGCCCGCACTCGACGTCGCCGATCGTGCACGATCCCTCCAGCACGAAGACGACGTGCGGGCTGCGGTGACCGTGCCGACGGACGATCATCCCCGGGTCGTAACGCGCGTACAGGCTGAGGTACTGCGGATCGGACGAGTACGACATCCACTTCTCGTGCACGAACGCCTCGGACCCGTCGGCGTTGCGCTGCGCCCGCACCTTGCGCCACTCGACGTCGTCCAGGTGGCGGAACGACGGCTCGCGCCGGGGTGCGTCCGCGGGTCGTGCATCGTCGTGCTCGTCGGTCATCGACATCACCTCACATCGTCGTCACAACGTCGTCGTTCTTCACATCCGCCGGCCATCATGGCACGGCCGCGGCGCGTGCGACATCGGACGGCGCGAGACGACGCCCCTCACAGCATCTGGCCGCCGGCGACCTGGATGGTCTGACCCGTCACCCACGCCGCGTCGTCGCTGGCGAGGAACAGCACGACCGGCGCGATGTCCGACGGGACGCCGAGCCGCCCCAGCGGGATCTGCTTGACGATCGCCCGCTCGCGCTCGGGAGTGAGCGTCGGCGTGAACATCTCGGTCTCGGTCGCGCCGGGAGCGACCGCGTTGACCCGGATGCCGTCCCGACCGAGCTCGACGGCGAGGTTCCTCGTCATCTGCTCGAGCGCGGCCTTGGTCCCGGCGTAGACGGCGTTGCCGGGAAGCGGCACGCGTGTACCCGTCGACGAGACGTTGACGATGCAGCCGCGAACCTCGCGGAGGTGGGGGATCGACTCGCGTGTGAGCGCGAGCGGGCCGAACTGGTTGATCATCAACGACGAGACGATCGACTCGTCGCTCTCGTCCTCGACGGGTCGATCGTGCCACCGGGCGGCGTTGTTCACGAGGACGTCGAGCCGGCCGAACCGCTCGACGATCTCGGCGACGATCGTCGCGGCCGCTCCGACCTCGGCGACGTCGGCGGTGACCGTCAGCGCACGGTCCGGATACGGCGCGACGCTCTCGGCGAGCGGTTCTGCCCGGCGCCCGATCACGGCGACCGACGCCCCCTCGGCGGCGAAGCGGTGAGCGATCTCCCGCCCGATGCCGGAGCCACCGCCCGTGACGGCCGCCACCATGCCAGCGAAACGCTCCGTCATCGCTCGGCCGACGTCCCCTCGCTCATCGAGCGGCGAACCTAGCGGTGCCAACCGGGCGCGATCAACCGGGCGCGATCAACCGGGCGGGCGGCGGCGACTATCCTCGCGGACACGGGGCGGATCCGCCTCGACAGGGACGCGGTACCGCAGCTCGATCACCTCGGTCGCGGTGCCGCCGGGGTGTCAGGGGGCACGACATGGGTTCCATGGACTGGCTGATCTCGGTCGATGACCACGTGGTCGAACCGCCGGGCGTCTGGGCTGACCGACTCCCGTCGAAGTACGACGACGTGATGCCGCGCGTCGAGTGGATCGACGGCGAGGAATGGTGGGTCTACGAGGACAAGCGCGTCCACACGGGCGGCGCGATCTCGGCCACCATCGGCTTGTCCCGCGAACAGTGGGGCATGCGCGGCCTCTCGTACGCCGAGATGGCCAAGGGCTGCTACGACCCCAAGGCCCGCGTCGAGGACATGAACGAGGCCGGGATGCTCGCGTCGCTCAACTTCCCGTCGGCGCCGCGCTTCTGCGGTCAGTGGTTCTACGAGGGGAAGGACAAAGAGCTCGCACACCTCTGCGTGAAGGCGTGGAACGACTGGATGGTCGACGAGTGGTGCGCTGAGGCGCCCGGGCGCTTCATCCCCCTCATGCTGATCCCACTGTGGGACATCCCCGAAGCGGTGCGCGAGATCGAGCGCATGGCCGCCAAGGGCGTCCGTGCACTGGCGTTCTCCGAACAACCGGCATCGCACGTGCTCAACCTGCCCGACATCCACACCGACTACTGGGACCCGGTCTTCCAGATCTGCAACGACGCGGGCGTCGTGCTCTGCACCCACATCGGATCGTCCTCGTACCTGCCCCAGATCAGCCCGATGGCGCCGTACATGGCCAACACGACGTGGGGCGCGACCAGGACCGCCGGCACGATGCTCAACTGGCTCTTCAGCGGCAAGTTCATCGACTTCCCGAACCTGAAGATCGCCCTCGCCGAGGGAAACATCGGGTGGATCCCCTACTTCCTCGAGCGCGCCGAGTACGTGATCGAGCGTCAGCGCTACTGGACCAACCGCGGTGAGAAGTTCGACGGCCAAGGTGGCGTCCATCACAACATCTACATCGACTGGGACAACTACGACATCCGCGAGGCCTACCACGACCACATCTTCGGTTGCTTCCTCGACGACCAGGCCGGGCTGCGCCTGCTCGACCTCGTCGGCGAGGACAACGTGATGGTCGAGGTCGACTACCCGCACGGCGACACGACCTGGCCGCACTCGTTGAAGATCATGTCCGAGCGCCTGCGCGACCTCACCGAGGAGCAGCAGTACAAGATCCTGCGCGGCAACGCCGAGCGCCTCTTCGACTTCACGCCCGTCGAACCGACCCTGTGAACGGGTCGTGAGCCGGCTCGACCCGCGGGCCCCATGACCGGTTCCGCTGGGTGGTACCGTGCCCGCCGGACACATGCGGACCGTCATCTAGCGTGTCATGTCGTCACCGGGCATGACGCCCGTCTGAACATGCAGAGGGGAATGCTCTTCCAGTGAACACCGCTGAGACCGCTGACCGGCAGGACGTGCTGCTCCAGGTGCGCGACCTGCGGACGCAGTTCCGGACCCCGCTCGGCATGCTGCGCGCCGTCGACGGGGTCTCGTTCGACCTCGCCGCGGGCGAGACGTTCGGGATCGTGGGCGAATCGGGTTCGGGCAAGTCGGTCCTCGTCCGCACGATCATGAACCTGCTGCCGTCGAACGCCCACGTACCCAGCAGCGGCAAGGTGCTGTACCGGGGCCAGAACGTCCACACACTCTCGCCACTCGACGCCAAGCACTTCTGGGGGCCCGAGATGGCGATGGTCTTCCAGGACCCGATGACGGCGCTCAACCCGGTGAAGAAGGTGGGCGAGCACCTCACCGAATCGATGCGATACCACCTCAAGGTGTCCAGGAAGGTCGCGGCATCCCGGGCGCTCAGCCTGATGCGCGAGGTCGGGATCCCCGAGCCCGAGCGCCGGCTGGAGCAGTACCCGCACGAGTTGTCCGGCGGGATGCGCCAGCGCGTCGTGATCGCGATGGCGTTGGCGTGCGAACCGAAGTTGCTGATCGCCGACGAGCCGACCACGGCACTCGACGTGACGGTGCAACGGCAGATCCTCGACCTCCTCGTCCGCCTCCAGGCCGACCGCGACATGGCGATGATCCTGATCAGCCACGACCTCGGTGTCGTCTCGGGCGTCTCCGACCGGGTGGCGGTCATGTACGGGGGCCACTTCCTCGAGGTCGCCGACACCAGGGAGTTGTTCACCCACGTCCACCACCCGTACACCGAAGCCCTGCTCCGGTCGATGCCACGGCTCGAGCTCCCCACCGGGGTACGGCTGAGCGCCATCGCCGGCCGCCCTCCCGACATGACCGCTCCGCCTCCGGGTTGCCGGTTCGCGGCGCGCTGCGAGTACGCGCAGCACGACTGCGAGGCGGCGATTCCGAGTCTCCGCCCCGGCCCGGAGCCCACACACCTCTTCCGCTGCCTCTTCCCGCTGCGCATCGCCGACGACGGGTCGGCCGTGACCACGGACCCCGCCTCCGACACGCAACAGGTCACCGCCTGATGGCCGGCATCGGAACGGCCCACCTGCGCGACGCCGACGACCGCGTGCTCGTCCGCGTCGAGAACCTGGTCGTGGAGTTCCCGGCAAAGGGCGGGCAGAAGGTCCAAGCGGTCTCCGACATCAGCTTCGACATCCTCGACGGCGAGACGCTGGGCATGGTCGGGGAATCCGGATGCGGCAAGTCGACCACCGGTCGGGCCATGCTGCAGCTCCCTCCACCCACGTCGGGCAGCGTCCGTCTCGACGACGTGGAGCTCACGGCGCTGTCCGGCGACGACCTGAGGAAGATCCGGCCGAAGCTCCAGATGATCTTCCAGGACCCCATCTCGTCGTTGAACGAGCGGCGAACCGTCTACGACGTCGTCAGCGAAGGTCTGAAGATCTGGGACTGGCCGAGTGCCGACATCCCGCGTCGCGTCAGCGAGCTCCTCGAGGCGGTCGGCCTCGACCCGCAAGCCGTCAAGGACCGCTATCCCCGATCGTTCTCCGGAGGGCAGTGCCAGCGCATCTGCATCGCGCGGGCTCTGGTGCTCGACCCCAAGGTCGTCATCTGCGACGAACCCGTCTCGGCGCTCGACGTCAGCGTCCAGGCCCAGATCCTCAACCTCCTGCGGGACATGCGAGAGCGGTACGGGGTCACCCTGGTGTTCATCACCCATGACCTCGGTGTGGTGAAGAACATCAGCGACCGGATCATCGTCATGTACCTCGGTCGCATCTGCGAGGTGGCCACGCCCGACGACCTGTTCGCGACTCCGGCCCACCCCTACACACGACTGCTCATGGAGTCGGTCCCGCGCATCGAGACCGACGGGCCGGACGAGGAACGCCAGGCGCTCCCGCCCGCGGAGCTGCCGTCGCCCATGAACCCCCCGAGCGGCTGTCGCTTCCGCACCCGGTGCGAGTTCAAGCAGGAGATCTGCGAGACGACCATCCCGGAGCTGGTCGAGGTGACGCCCGGTCACTTCACCGCCTGTCACTTCCCGGTGCTCGACGATCCGATCCCGCTCCGCTGACCGGCGCGCCGTACCGGTGGCCGGGACGCGCTGCTTCTCGGAGCGTCGCGCCTCGCCGTACTGTTCCCGCCGTTCGTGTTCGACAACGCAGGGGGTCCGACGATGGCAGCAGTGGAGTTCGACGAGGTGGTCGACGTCGTCGTCGTGGGGTCCGGCGGTGGCGCGTTGACCGGCGCGTACGTCGCGTCGTCGCGCGGCCTGCAGACGCTCGTCATCGAGAGCACCGACTTCTACGGCGGGACGACGGCCTACTCCGGATCGGGCCTCTGGCTCCCCGGGAACCACGTGCTCGAACGCGACGGGGTGGACGACACGGTCGACGAGGCCCGCGAGTACCTGCGCGCCGTGATCGGCGACGAGACGGCCGACCTGCAGGACGCCTTCCTCGCATCGACGCGGCCCTTGATCGAGGAGCTCGAGCGTCACGACATGTTGAAGTTCGAGCACCGGCCGTTCCCCGACTACTTCGCACAGGCTCCGCACATGCGCCCGCTCGGACGCGACATCTTCCCCCTCGACCTCGAACGCGACGCACTCGGGGACATGTCCGGCTGGCTGCGCCCGACCGCTCCCGAGGAGCGCCAGGGCGCACCGGCACCACCGCAGTACACCGGGGGCCAGGCACTCATCGCCCGCCTGCTCCTCGCGACGGCCGGCACGGGGCACTGCGAGCTCCGCCTGCGCACGGCGATGGACACCCTCATCGTCGACGACGAGGGGTCCGTCGTGGGGGTCGAGGCGGTCGTCGGTGGGTTCCCGATCCGCATCGGTGCGCGGGCCGGGGTGTTGCTCGCCGCAGGCGGCTTCGAACGCAACGCCGAGCTGCGCGAGCGGTACCGCGTGCCGGGCGACCCGAGATGGTCCATGGGAGCCCCCGGAGGCATGGGGCGCCCCATCGAGGCCGGGGCGGAGATCGGTGGCGCCGTGGGGTTGATGGACCAGGCCTGGTGGTCGCCGGGCCTGCTCCATCCCGATGGGTCCGCGACCTTCACGTTGGGCTTGCGCGGAGGGATCTTCGTGAACTCGCGGGGCGAACGGTTCATCAACGAGTCGTTGCCCTACGACCAGGCAGGGCGCGCCGTGATCGATGCCGACGCCAGCGACGGTGGCCACCTCCCCTTCTGGTTCGTCTTCGACGACCGCTTCGGCGACGCGATGCCCGCCATGTCCACCGTGCCGATGGGACCCCAGCAGGACTACGTCGCCGCCGGCCTGTGGCGCACCGCCGACACACTGGAGGAGCTCGCCGGCACGATCGGCGTGCCACCCCACGCGCTGGCGACGACCGTCGAACGCTTCAACGGATTCTGCGCCACGGGCGTCGACGAGGACTTCGGGCGCGGTGTCGCCCCGTTCGACCTGTTCTTCGCCACCGGTGACGGTCCGAACAAGGCACTGGTCCCGATCGACGCCGGTCCGTACCACGCCGTCAAGTTCGCCGTCTCCGACCTCGGCACCAAGGGCGGCCTCGTCACCGACACCGAGGCGCGCGTGCTGCGCGACGACGATTCGGTGATCCCGGGCGTCTACGCGGCGGGCAACACGATGGCCTCGTTGAGCCGCTACACGTATCCGGCACCCGGCACCCCGATCGGAACATGCATGGTGTTCTCCTATCGGGCCGTGCTCGACATGGAGCGACACATGCACGCCCGCGACGTGGCGTGACCGATGCCGAGACCACACTCCGACCCGAGAAGGGACCACGACCGCCGATGAGCGAGTACACGTACGAGTCCACCAGCAAGACCTTGAGCACCCCGCACGGCGAGCTCCACTACCACGAAGCGGGTGAGGGGCCGCCGCTGCTCCTGCTGCACGGGTCGGGACCCGGTGTCAGTGGGTGGGCCAACTTCCGTGGCAATCTCCCGGCGTTCGCACCTCACTTCCGGACCCTCGTGCTCGACATGCCGGGTTTCGGGAAGAGCTACGAGCCCGATGACAACCCAGCACTCCACGCTCCCGACGCCGCGCTGGCGTTCCTCGACCAGCTCGGCGTCGACCGGATCCCGATCGTGGGCAACTCGATGGGTGGTGGTGTCGCGGCGCGCCTCGCGGCCGCGCATCCCGAGCGGGTCAGCCGGCTCGTGACGATCGGCGGCGTCGGCGTTCCGTTCTTCAGCCCGACACCCGCCGAGGGCATCATCTTGCTCGTCGACTTCGTCGAGAACCCCACCCGCGATCGGTTGCTCAGGTGGATGCACTCCATGGTGTTCGATCCATCCATCCTCACCGACGAGTTCGTCGAGATGCGTTGGCAGTCGGCCACCGACCCGGCCGCGCTCACCGGGATCCGCAAGATGTACAACGCCGGGATGCTCGCCGGGCTGCGCGAGCGATTGATCGGGAACCCCGGTGCCCTGGCCATGCTCGCCCAGATCAAGGCACCGACGCTGCTCACATGGGGCCGGGACGACCGCGTCACCCCGCTCGACGGGATGCTCGCGCCGATGCGGTTCATCGAGAAGTGCGAGGTCCACATCTTCTACGACTGCGGTCACTGGGCGATGATCGAACGCCAGGACGAGTTCGAGAGCGTCGTGCTGTCGTACCTCCTGCGCGACCTGACCTGAACCCCGGGACCCCCTGGAGGAGCTGTCAGGACGAGCCCATGTGCGAGCCGGCGTCGACGGCGATCGACTGTCCCGTGATCGCGCTCGACTCCTCCGACGCGAGGAACAAGGCGACACGTGCCTGCTCGAGTGGCGTCGTGACCCGCCTCAGCGCCGTTCCCGACGCGAGCTCGGCCGCCTTGTCGGCATAGTCGCGCCCCTCCTCGGCCGCGATCCGCTGAACCCAGTTCACGTACAGCTCGGTCTCGATGCCACCGGGCACGACGCAGTTCACGCGGATGCCGTGCGGCCCGAGCTCCTGGGCCGCGACCTTCGTGAGTGTGAACAGCGCGGCCTTCGCCGTGCTGTAGTGGGACTTGCGCGGCATGCCCCGCCAGCCGGCGCCGGAGGAGAAGTTGACGATCGTCCCGGCGCCACGGTCGAGCATGGTCTGACGCACGACCTCACGGATGCAGAGCATCGCGCCGGTCACGTCGACGGCGATCGTCTGGTTCCAGTTGTCGAGCGTCTGCTCCCAGATGTACTTGTCGGCACCGGGCTGGGCCGCGTTGTTGATGAGCACGTCGACGTGCCCGAACCGCTCGACGGCCCGCGCGACCAGGTTCTCGACGTCGTCCTCCACCGTGATGTCGGTCGGCACCACCAGCGTGTCGACCTCGACGCGACCCGCCGTCTCCTCGAGGGGCGCCGCGCGTCGACCGGCCAGCACGAGCCGGGCGCCTTCGGCGGCGAACAGCTCGGCCATCACCCGACCGACTCCTTGGCCTGCGCCCGTGATGATGGCCACCTTGCCGTTCAAACGTGTCACCGTGCTCCCCCTCGGTCGGAGAGTCTATGTTGGACGGCCATGTCGACGGTCATCTCTCCCGGCACGAGCACCGAGCGCCAGCGCGCGCTCGACGCCGCAGCCACGCAGCTCATCGACGCCGCGTCGAACGCCACCCCGTGCCGACCGCTGAGGGAGATGTTGCCCGACGGCACCCTCGACGACGGGTACGCGATCCAACAACTCGTCCACGCCAGGACCTCCTCGGCACGGCGCCAGGTCGGCCGCAAGATCGGTTTGACCTCCGCGGCCGTGCAGCAACAGATGGGGGTGGACACCCCCGACTTCGGTGTGCTGTTCGCCGACATGGCCTTCGGCGACTCGGAGCCCGTTCCCATGGACCGGCTGCTGCAACCGCGGGTCGAAGCCGAGGTCGCGTTCGTGCTCGGGAACGACTTACCCGAGCACCCGGTCACGACGACCGAGGTGCTCCGAGCGACCGACTTCGTGGTCGCGGCGATCGAGATCGTCGACAGCCGGGTGGAGAACTGGGACATCTCCATCTTCGACACCGTCGCCGACAACGCGTCGTCGGGACTGTTCGTGGTCGGCGGATCACCCCGGTCGTTGCGCGACATCGACGACCTGCGCACCGCCGAGATGACCCTGACGTGCAACGGCGCCGTGTCGAGCTCCGGAACCGGGGCGGCCTGCCTGGGGCACCCGGTGAACGCGGTGGTGTGGCTCGCCAACGTCGTGGCGGAGCGCGGCGCGCCGTTGCGCGCGGGCGAGGTGATCCTGTCGGGGTCGCTCGGGCCGCTCGTCCCGGTCGAGCCCGGCGAGACGTACGAGGCGACGATCGAGGGCCTCGGATCGGTGCGCGCCGCGTTCACCGAACGCTCGTGAGCTCACGGAGCGATCCCGGCGCCGCGATCGCGTCGTGAGAGTCCCACTGTGCGGTACCGGGCCCGGAGCCCGGGAATCACGCAGTGGCAAGATGCGTCCATGACAGTCACGGCAGCGATCATCGGCTCCGGCAACATCGGGACCGATCTGCTCTACAAACTGCGCCGATCGGACGTCATCGAGCCTCGGTACATGGTCGGGGTCGACCCGGCGAGCGAGGGGCTGGAACGTGCCCGCGCCCTGGGCGTCGAGACGTCCGCCGAGGGCGTCGACTGGTTGCTGGGCCGGCCGGAGCTGCCCGAGATCGTGTTCGAGGCGACGTCCGCATACGTGCACGTGCGCAACGCCCCGCGCTATCGCGAAGCCGGCATCCGCGCCGTCGACCTGACGCCCGCGGCGCGCGGTCCGTTCGTGATCCCGCCGGTGAACCTCACCGAGCACATCGACGAGATGAACGTCAACATGGTGACGTGCGGCGGGCAGGCCACCATCCCGATGGTGTACGCGGTCTCGCGCGTGACACCCGTGGCCTATGCCGAGATCGTGGCCACCGTGGCGTCGAAGTCCGCCGGGCCCGGCACCCGCAACAACATCGACGAGTTCACCCGCACGACCGCATCGGCCGTCGAGGTGCTCGGAGGCGCCGAGCGCGGCAAGGCGATCATCATCCTCAACCCGGCCGAACCACCGCTCATCATGCGCGACACGATCTACTGCTCGCTCGAGCCCGATGCCGACGAGGAGGCGGTCACGGCGTCGATCCACGAGATCGTCGACGACGTCCAGGGATACGTGCCGGGCTACCGTCTCCGCGTACCACCTCAGTTCGAGCGCGACTTCACGCCGGACGGCAGGGGACGCGTCACGATCTTCATCGAGGTGGAGGGCTCGGGGGACTACCTGCCCCCGTACTCCGGGAACCTCGACATCATGACCGCGGCGGCCACCAAGGTCGGGAACGAGATCGCACGCAAGCTCACGATGCAGGAGGCCTGAGATGCCGTACTCGGACGACCTCGACGTGCGGATCACCGACTCCGCGCTCCGCGACGGATCCCACGCCAAGGCTCATCAGTTCACCGAGGACCATGTCCGCAGCGTGGTGGCCGGCCTCGTGTCCGCCGGTGTCCCCGTGATCGAGGTCAGCCACGGCGACGGCCTCGCCGGTTCGTCGTTCAACTACGGGTTCTCGGCCGTCGACGAGCGCTCCCTGATGAGCGCAGCCGTCGACGAGGCGAACGGCCGGGCCGCGATCGCCGCGCTCATGCTCCCGGGCATCGGCACCATCGACGACATCAAGGCGTGCCGCGACCTCGGCGTCTCGTTGGTGCGCATCGCCACGCACTGCACCGAGGCGGACACGTCCATCCAGCACTTCACGATCGCCCGCGAACTCGGTCTGGAGACGGTCGGGTTCCTGATGATGGCGCACAGCCAGCCCCCAGAGGTGTTGGCGGCGCAAGCCCGCATCATGGTCGACGCCGGCTGCCAGTGCGTCTACGTCGTCGACTCGGCCGGCGCGATGATCCTCGACGAGGTCACCGAACGCGTCACGACCCTCAGCGCCGAGCTCGGTGATGCGGCGCAGGTCGGGTTCCACGGGCACCAGAACCTGTCGCTCGGCGTGGCGAACACGGTGCTCGCGATCCGCGCCGGCGCCGTTCAGGCCGACGCCTGCACGCGCGCCTTCGGAGCGGGCTCGGGCAACACCCCCACCGAGGCGCTCGCCGCCGTGCTCGATCGGCTGGGCGTCACGACGGGGATCGATCCGCTCACCATGTTCGACGTCGCCGAGGACGTCGTCCGCCCCGTCATGGACGGCGAATGCGTCCTGGACCGGATGAGCCTGATCATGGGGTACGCGGGCGTCTACTCGAGCTTCCTGCGGCACGCCTACCGGGCCGCCGAACGGTACGGCGTCTCCGGCGCCGAGATCCTCATGCGATGCGGCGAACGCAAGCTCATCGGCGGCCAGGAGGACCAGATCATCGACATCGCCTTCGAGTTGGCCGGCGAACGCACCGACGACGAGGCACACCTCGTGACGAGCACTGCGGGGGGCAGCGAGGCCTGACCCGGCGGGCGGTCGCAGGCGCCGCCCGACATTTGCAGTACGCCAGCAATTCGGGATACGGTGCGAGCGACGGACAACGGGACGCGTCGCCGGACGTGTACTCGCGAAGGGGGTGTCCAGGTTGGGGGCAACGCAGTCGTTCGACCGATGCTGGTACGTGCGCGGGGCCGGGCCGGGGGTCCTCCGTTGAACGCGCACACGATCGCGCCCGGCGAGCGGCACGAGGACGCCGATGGTGTCCCGCTTGTCAACCCGGTCGACACGGTCGACCCGGTCGACACGGTCGACCCGGTCGACACGGTCGACCCGGTCGACACGGTCGACCCGGTGTGCACCGACGCCGACGACAAGGGTCGGTCCGTCCTCGGCCGGGTCGACTGCATCATCGGCGCCTTCGACGACGCCAACAGCGTGTTGAGTCTCAACGACCTGACGCAACGTACCGAGCTGCCGAAATCGACCGTGCACCGGATGGTCGAGCAGTTGCGGCGCATCGGATGGCTCGAACGGGAGGTCTCCGGGTACCGGGTGGGGATCAAGCTGTTCGAGGTGGGCGGGCTCGCCGCTCGCCGCAACCAGCTGTGCGAGTCGGCGTACCCGCACCTGCACGCCCTCTCGACCGACACGGAGCTCGCCGTCCAGCTGGCGATCCTCGAGGGCACCGATGTGTTGTACCTCGAGCGGATCCCGATGGGCGGCTTCCGTCTCCCGACCCGCCAGGGCGGTCGCATGCCTGCGTACTGCACGGCGCTCGGCAAGGCCATGCTGGCCTTCGACGACGAGGCCACGGAGCGGGTGCTCGCAGCGCCCCTCCGCCGCCGGACATCGCGCACGCTGACCACCGCCGCTGCGCTGCACGGCGATCTCGATCGGGTGCGCGAGCTCGGGCTCGCGTTCGACGAGCAGGAGTCCTTCGACGGTCTCGCATGTGTCGCCGCGCCGATCCGCAACGCCGGACGGGCCATCGCCGCCGTCTCGGTGACCGGTCCGGTGTCGCGCATCGATCTCCATGCCACCGCACCGCTCCTCCGCCAGACGGCGAAGTTGATCTGGGACGATCGCTTCCAGGTCCGTCGCCGCCCGCGACACTGACGCGCCTCACGGATCGGGACCGCGCACGGCCGGTCCCGCCCATCGGCACGGTGTCTGGACCTGGACGCCCGACAACGGACACGATGACGCCATGTCAAGAACCACACCTCGATCTCGCTGGCTCCGCTCGGTCGGCTTCCTGACCGCGGCGACGATGGTCTTCGCCGCGTGCGGCGGTGACGACGACTCTTCCGACGTCGACGACACGGCGCAGGAGGCGCCCACCGACACGGCGGACGACGACACCGACGACACCGACGACACGACCGACGACGACACGACCGACACGACCGACACGACGGTCGACGACACGACCGACGACGACACGACCGACACGACGATCGACGACACGACCGACGAGATCGTCACCGCGGCACTCGGCGAGGACTGCGTCGGTCCGACGGGCGGCACCATCACGGTCGCCGTTCCGAGCGTCTCGACCACGCTCGATCCGCTCACCGCGTCGGGCGGGCTCGGCGGCGACCTGATCCACATCTACGACGTCCTCTTCGCCTACGACGCCGAGACGGGTGAGTACGTGCCGCGACTCGCCGAGTCGGTCACCCCGAACGACGACGCCACCGTCTGGACCGTGGTGCTCCGCGACGACGTCACGTTCGGCAACGGCGACCCGATGGACGCCGCCGCGGTGAAGGCGAGCATGGATCGGCACCTCACCGAAGGTTCGACATCGGTCCTCGTGGCCTACCAGGCGCTGATCGCCGATGTCGCGGTCGTCGACGACGTGACGTTGGAGTTCACGTTGACCGGCCCGTGGGGTGCGTTCCCGTTCGGGCTCACCCGCGGGCTCGGCTACATCACGAACGTCGACGTCATCGACGAGGTCGGCGCCGAGACGTTCGCGACCGATCCCACCGGCGGCGGCGCCGGCCCGTTCGAGGTCACGCGGTTCTCGCCGCCCGAGAGCATCGAGTTCACGGCCAAGGACGGCTGGTGGGGCGGCGAGCTCTGCGTCGACCGGGTCGTCTACGAGGTCATCCCGGACGCCAGCACCGCCAACGAGGCCTACAGGAACAACGAGATCGACGTCGCGCTGGTCGACGCACGCTCCCCGATCGCGAGCGCCGAGGCGAAGGACCTGTCGGACAACGTGGCGACGTTCATCCAGCACGGCGGTGGCGTGCTGATGCTCAACGCCGGCCGCGGCGAACAGCCGCCGATCACCGCCGATCCACGGATCCGCGCCGCGATCGCAGCGGCCATCGATCCGGCCATGGTCGACGAGCGAGCCTTCGACGGGGTGGGCTTCCCCCAGAACTCGCTGATCCAGGAGGCGAGCCGGGTCTACGAACCCCTCGACGGTCCGCCGTACGACCCGGATCTGGCATCGGAGCTCGTCGAGGAGGTCAAGGCCGAGACGGGATGGGACGGCACGCTCCGCTTCGACTGCGTGACCAACCTCGCCGACGCTGCGCTGTCGATGGGCGCCATGCTCGGGGCCGTCGGCTTCGAGCTCCAGCTCGAACCCAACCGCACCTTGCCGCAGCAGATCGAGCTCGTCATCGCCGGCAACTTCGACATCGCCTGCTTCGGCCACACACCCGATGAGGCAGACCTGTGGGACGGACTCCGGCCCTACGCGAGTGACAATCCCCGCAACCTGTCCGGCATTGCCTCACCCGAGATCGACGCGGCGCTCGAGGTGCTGCGGGGTGCCACGACCACCGACGAGGTCCAGGAGGCGATGGAGCAGGTCCAGGCTGCCTGGAACGAGGAGAACCCGGCCGTCGTCTACGCCGCTTTCGAGCACGTGCTGATCTGGGACGATGCGGTCGACGGTGTCGGTCAGAACTACAGCGTCACGGTCGTTCCAACCTTCGACAAGGCGTCGGTCAGCCGGTGAGCTCCGGCCGGCTCGACGGCCAGGTCGTCGCCATCACCGGCGCAGGCGCCGGGCTCGGGAAGGCGTACGCCCTGGCGATGGCCGCCGAGGGCGCGGCGATCGTCGTCAACGACGTCGACGCCGCGGCCGCGGCGTCGACGGCCGACGAGCTCCGGGCCCTCGGCGGCCGGGCCGAACCGGACGAACACTCGATCGCCAGCGCGGCGGGCGCGGAAGCGCTCGTCGCCCGGGCGGTCGAGGTGTTCGGACAACTCGACGTCATGGTCACCAACGCCGGCGCCGACCGGCGCGGGCCGGTGCTGGAACTCACCCCCGACGACTGGGACGCCACGCTCGCCGTCCACCTCACGGGCTCCATCCACTGTTCCCTCGCAGCAGCCCGGGTGATGCGCGAGCGCGGTGAGGGCTGCATCATCAACGTGACGTCCGCTGCGTTCCACGCGGGAACGCCGACGATGGCGCCGTACTGCGTCGCCAAGGGCGGCATCTACTCGCTCATGCGGAGCCTCGCGCTCGAGTTGGGCCCGCTCGGCATCAGCGTGAACGCCGTCTCTCCCCCGCTCACCGCGACGGCCCCGGCACTCGCCTTCGTGGAACAGCTCGCGGCGTCGCTCCCCGCGCCGGAGCACGCGGATGCGCTGCGCGCGAGCATCGAATCACCGGAGCACGTGGCACCGATCGTGGTCTTCCTCGCCACGAGTGCCGGGCGCCGACTCAACGGTCAGGTGCTCACGCTCGGGGCGGCATCGCTCTCGGCGACCACGGTGGCGACCAGCACCGTGGACCGGGCGGCGACGAGCGACACGCCGTGGACGCTCGACGAGCTCGAGCACGCGGTCGGCTCACTGGTCTGACGACGCGCTCCCCGGGCCGCGCTCCCCGGGCCGGCCGGCTCACCCCGTCGGTGGCCGGTGCCCCCAGAACGCGCCACGCGTGATCTCGTAGGTCGGACCCTGCTCGGGGATCCGGAGGCCGCCCCAACCGAACTCCACCGCGTACCCCTCGGGCGAGGTGACGTAGAACGAGACCATGTGGTCGTTGGTGTGGCGTCCGAGTCGCTGCATCATCGGCACCTCGAGGTCCTCGGCCCGGTCCAGCGCGTGGCCGACGTCGTCCAGGCTCGCGGCTTCGACCATGAGATGGACCAGGCGACCCGGACCCGGCATCGGCAACAAGCCCAACGTGTGATGGCGCTCGTTGCACGCCATGAAGTACAGGTCGTCGGGGCCGGCCTTCATCGAGTTGCGTTCCCAGAACCCGAGCACGTCGACGTAGAAGTCGTACGAGGCGCGGACGTCGGGCGCCGACACGATGACGTGGCCCATCCCTTGGGAACCCGTGACGAACGCGCTGACGGTCGGGGTGAGCAGCGGCTCGTGGTCCAGGACCGGCCCGTAGAACGCCTCGACGGGGATCCCCGCGGGATCCTCGAAGCACACCAGCCCGCTCACGCGGCGGTCGGCGGCGAGCTCGGCGGAACCGGCGACGACCTCGACACCGCGCGCCTCCAGCCGATCGACGAGATCGCCGAGCGCCCGCCGGTCGTCGACCTCGAACCCGATCGCCCGGACACCCGGCGCGGCCGCGGCGTGCACGACGAGCCGGGCCGGGTAGTGGTCCAGCCGATAGGTCACGACGTTCTCCGCACCGTCAGCATCGTCCGCGGAGCCCGCTGCCTCCATCAACCCGAGGAAGTCACCGGCGAACGTCCGCCAAGCGGGGACGTCATCGGTGTCGAGGTGGAGATAACCGAGCGAACGTACCGTCATGGATCGACCCCCTTCGTCGAGGCCCCATCCTGACCGCTCACCGAGGGTTGAACGGGGTGATCGATCCGCCCAGTGGAACGTCGCGTCCCAGCGAATGGCACGACGGCGGGCGCCACGCGCGTGCGCCCGCCCACACTACGGTGCCGGGAACGCGCCGGGCGCCGGCTCTGCGGCGAAGGATCGACGGCGAAGGATCGACAGGGGTGATCGACAGATGGCAAGCAGCCGGTTGACCGAAGCGGCCACGGCGATGCTGAAAGAGCCGATCGTCGCGACGTTCGTCACGCTGTATCCCGACGGGAGCCCGCACATGACCCCGACGTGGATCGACGTCGACGGCGGCGACGTCATCGTGAACACGACGTCGGTCCGCCAGAAGGTCACCAACATCCGTCGCAACGGCACGGTCGGCGTCTCGCTCATCGATCCGGCGAACCCGTTCCGGGTCCTGTCGCTGTCGGGCACCGTCGCCGACATCGTCGAGGACGGCGCCGACGAACACATCGACGAGTTGACGATGCGGTACATGGGGCTCGAGACGCACCCGTTCGAACACCCGGGCGAGGTGCGCGTCATGCTCCGCATCCGCCCCGAGCGGGTACTCGTCCAGCCGAGTTGACCATCCCGGTCGACCGACGACCCGGTCGACCGACAACGAAAGGAACACCACATGGAACCGCTCGACTTCGACGAGACGACACGCTGGGTGGAGACACCCGAGTACAAGCTGCACTACCACGAGGCCGGTTCCGGACCCACGTTCATCCTGCTCCACGGCTCGGGCCCCGGAGTGAGCGGTTGGTCCAACTTCCACGGCAACTTCCCGGTGTTCGCCGAGCACTTCCGGACGATCATCCTCGACATGCCCGGATTCGGATTGAGCTCCAAGCCCGAGTTCTCCAAGGCGTACCCGCAACACGCCGCCGATGCGACCGTCGCCCTGATGGATGCGCTCGAGATCCCGTCGGCGCACCTGCTCGGCAACTCGATGGGGGGTTACGTGGCGAGCGAGCTCGCGCTCGCGAATCCCGATCGCGCCGACCGTTTGGTGATGATGGGACCGGGAGGGCTGTT
Organism: Ilumatobacteraceae bacterium; assembly: GCA_007122945.1. Taxonomy (GTDB): domain Bacteria; phylum Actinomycetota; class Acidimicrobiia; order Acidimicrobiales; family Ilumatobacteraceae; genus SKSP01. The sequence goes on from SKSP01000110.1 coordinate 17,338, forward strand.
CGTCCCGATGACGTCGCCCGACCGCAGCGAGGGCTCGAAGGCACTGATGGCGTTCATGATGGATCCGACCCGCGAGAACATGGTCGCGTGGGTCGACACGATGGTGGCGAACAAAGATGTCGTCTCCGACGAGCTGATCGACCAGCGGCTGGCCAACGCACTCCAGCCCGGCGTCCTGCAGGCCGCCGGCGAGATCTTCGGCTCGTTGGCACAGTACCCGCGCGACGTGCCGCTC
>SKSP01000549.1 GCA_007122945.1 Ilumatobacteraceae bacterium
GCGTCGACGGCGGCGAGGAACGTCTCCGAGGTCAGGTCCTCGGCCACCGCCGCGGACCCGCACCGCGCGACCAGGTACCCGTACACCTCCGTGACGGCCGTGTCGTACAGGTCGAGCAGGGCGGCACCCTGCTCGGCGGGGCGTGGATCGTTCACCACCCGCTCCATCGCTCGAGCACACCGACTTCCTACACCCTCACTTCCCACACCCGCACGGACAGTTCCCGGACGGACCCCGGTCGCGCCGGCGTTCCGGTGGGTTCTCGGTGTTCGAGGAGGCGGTCGATCACCTCGGACTCCACGAGATGCCGTGGCTCGCCGGCGGGCCGACCGCCGGACAACGGTCAGTCGGCGCCGGGGCGGGCACGACGGCCGTAGCGCTGGTTGAAGCGCTCGACCCGGCCGGCGGAGTCGATGATCTTCATCTGCCCCGTGTAGTAGGGGTGCGTGTACATCGAGATGTCGAGCACCACGTGGGGGTACTCGGCGCCGTCGTCCCAGGTGGTGGTCCGGTCGGTCGTGACCGTCGAGCCGCACAGCCAGCGCTCGCCGGCGGCCGGGTCCTCGAAGACGACCGGGCGGTAGCCGCTGGGGTGGATGTCGGGCTTCACGTCAGCGCTCCTCTTTGAACTCGACGTGCTGGCGCACGACCGGGTCGTACTTCATCAGCGTGATCCGCTCGCGCGTGTTGACCTTGTTCTTGCGGGTCACGTAGGTGTAGCCGGTGCCGGCGGTGCTCGTGAGCTTGATGATCGGCCGACGCTCCTTGCTCGGGCGGGCCATCAGACCTTCACCCCTCGGCGGCGGAGGTCGGCCACCACCGACTCGATACCGCGCTCGTCGATCGTCTTGATGCCCTTCGTGGACACCGTCAGGCGGATCCAGCGTCGCTCCGACGGAAGCCAGTAGCGCTTGGACTGGATGTTCGGATCCCAGCGCCGGCGGGTGCGCCGGTGCGAGTGGGAGATGGAATTGCCGAACGACGGCTGCTTGCCGAGGACCTGACACCGCTTGGACATGGGGTGTGATCATAGCAGGAGGAAGAATCATTCCTAGTTCGGCTATCGTGTGATCCGATGCCGCTGCTCGAGCCGATCCCGTTGACGGTCGTCGCCGGCGGTGCCGAGTTGTCCTCGCTGTCGACCCGTCTGCTCGGACGCCGACCCGATCTGGCCCTGGTGGCGCCGGCCGACGTCCCGGGGGTGACCACGTCGATGCTGCCGCTCGGGCCGGCGGGCCGCGCCGATCGACTGGTGTCTCGACTGGTCCCGGTCGTGCCCGACGTGGGTGATCGATCCCCCGGCTGTCCGTGCTGTCGGCTGCGCCTCGATCTCGTCGACGCCGTCGCCGTGCTGGCACGACGACGTTCGCGCCCGGCGCACATCCTGGTCGCGGTGCCGCACCGACCGGACGATCTCGCCGGGTCCTCGGTGACCACCGTGGCGCACACCGTGCTGTCCGATCCCGATCTGCGGCGGTGGGTCCGCCTCGACGGTGTCCTGGCGACGCTCGACGCCGTGCCGGCGATCACCCGGCTGCGCACCGGCTCGACGGTGCTCGACGAGCTCGCGGTCGAGCGGCTGGCGATCGCCGACCGCGTGCTGCTGGCCCGGGCCGACCAGATCGACGCCGCCGCGCTGGGCGAGCTGCGCCTCGTCGTCCGTCGCCTGAACCGCATCGCCGAGGTGCTGGCCCCGGCCGTCGACGGCGTCGCCGTCGGGCAACTGCTCGGCATCGACGCGTGGCACGGCGCACCGACGGTCGCCCCCGGCGCCCCCGTCGACGGGCCGGCTGCCGGTGCTCGCGTCGTCGGCGCCCCCGACGTCGTGGTCATCGAGCAGCACGGCGTGCTCGATCCGGGTGGCGTCGAGGAGTGGCTCGCCGAGGTGCTCGCCCGGCACGCCCCGCGGTTGCACCGTCTGCAGGGAGCGCTGGCCGTGGACGGTGAGCCCACGCGGGTGTGCTGCCACGGGGTCGGTTCGTACGCGATGAGTCACCCCGAGGACGAGCACCGGTCGGGGCGGCGGAGCACCTCGAGCCTCATGGTGCTGATCGGCCGCGACCTGCCTGCCGACGAGCTCACCGCCGGCCTCCGGGCCACGGCGGTGCGTTGAGCGATGGCCGACCACGGGATCGATGCCGCCGGTGCGGACGCCGTTGACGGGGACGGCGCGCGGCCGATCATCACCGAGCTGCGTCCGGGCGTGACCGCTGAGTTGTCGGACGCGGTCTGGTCGATCGCGTGGTCGCCGTCGGGGCGTCTCGCCGCGTTGTGCGCCGACGGGCGGGTCATGGTCGACCAACCCGACCGCGTGACCCGCCCGATGTGCGGGGCGCCGGTCGCGGTCGCGTGGGCGGACGACGGCCGCGTCGTCGTCTCCGACCGCCAGCTCGGCCTCGTGATGGCCGGGGGTGGCGATCACCGTTGCCACGAGCTGCCCCGTGCCCGGCACGTCACGGCGATGGGCGAGCGGGTGGTGGCGATCGGTGGCACATCGGTGTGGTCGCTGCACCGCGAGGTCGGACGTCCGCCCGGGCTCGAGGATCCGCCGGTGCTGATCGACGCGCGGTGCGCAGAGCTGCACGGGCTCGCCGCGCTCACGTCGTCGCTGGTCGTGGTGGCGGGCACGAAGGGCGTCGCGGTGGTGGACATCGCCCTTGGTGTCGTCGACACCCGCGTCGAGATCGACGGTGCGATCTCGGTGGCGTCGTCGCCGACCACCGACGTCGTGGCCATCGGGGACCTCGGCGGATCGATCCACGTGCTGAAGGTCGGCGATGCCGAGGTGGGGCGCGAGCTGACGGGATACGTCGATCACGTCCGCCGCCTCGGTTGGGGGGACGGTGGTGGGTGGCTGGTCGCGACCGCGGACGACGAGCTCACGTGCTGGCCGGTCGTCGAAACCGGGTGGCCGGCCGAGGAACCGGTCTGCTGCGTGGGACACGACGACCCGATCACCGCGCTCGCCGTCGGCGCTCGTCACGACCTGGTCGTGACCGGCGACGCCGGCGGGCGGTTGGCGCTGTGGTCGCTCCGGGTCGGCGACGTACCGCTGCACACCGTCGACCTCGACGGTGAGATCACCGCGGCCGGATGGTCGGGCGACGGTTCCCGATTCGCCGTCGGGACGGTCACGGGCACCCTGGCGGTGTTCGACGCCGTCCGCGGTCAGCTGGCCTGAGCCCGGACCGGGGCAGTTGACTCAGGCCGGCCCGAGCGGGTCGCCGAGGGCGTCCGCGAGGCCCGAGCGTCCGGTGACGCCGAGCTTGCGGTACACGCGCTGCAGGTGGTTGTCGACCGTTCGGACCGACACGTGCAGGCGCTCGGCGACCTCGCGGCTGCTGAAGCCGTCGGCGGCGAGCAGCGCGACCTCGCGCTCGCGCGCCGAGAGCGGTTCCACGTCGATCCGACCGAGCCCGCGCATCGTCGGCGTCACCGCGTCCTCACAGTCGGCGAGCAGTGCGGCGGCCCGCCTGGCAGCGGCCACCGCCTGACGTTGATCGCCGGCGCGCTCGTGGGCCCACGCCGCGGCGGCGATCGCCTCGGCCGCGTCGAGGTCGGCACCGATCGCGGTGAATCGGCCGCTCACCTCCTCGAGCCCGGCGGCGTCGTCGTCGGCGAGCGCATGGGCGTGGTCGCGACGGGTGACGACCAGCTCGCCGTCGGACCGCGCCGCCAACTCGTCGAGCAGTCGGGCCGCAGCGCCGGGGTCACCGGCGCGGGCGAGGCTGTGGGCGAGCTGCCCGGCGCCGGCAACGGCGCCGTCGGACGCATCGCGTTCGGCCGCGGCGCGGAACACCTCGCGCGCCTCCTCGGGTTCGCCGAACACGAGACGGACCCACCCCCGGGCATCGTCCACGACGGACTCGTTCAGCCGGATCGGGGTGTGGGCGTGGAGCTCCTCGGCCTCGGCGAGTGCCGCCTCGGCGGTCTCGCGGTCGCGGAGCAGGGCGCTGGCGTGGGCGATCCCGGCGAGCGCCCAACGCCCGGTGCCCGCGTAGCCGGCGGACCGGAGCGCCGTCACGGCCTCGCGGCACCACCGGGCGCCCTGCCGGGGGAGCCCGCGCCGAACCAGCACCATGCCGCGCAGCATGGCGAAGAAGCCGAACCCGTACCCCCGCCCGGCGCTGCCGGCGAGCTGCACCCCGACCTCGGTGAGCTGGTCGGCCTCGACCAACCGACCGGCTTCGGCGAGCGCGACCACCGTGACGATGTGGTGCACGCCGGGTTCGGTCGAGAACAGGTCGTCGCGCCACACCTGCTGGTGGATCGGCAGCGCCCGCGCCGCGACGTCCATCGCCTCCTCCGTGCGGCCGGCCAGCGCCAGGGCGAGGCCGGCGCTGTACGACGCGGTGACGAATGCACGATCCGGCCGGCCTGCCTCGAGGATCGGTCGGGCGAGCTCGAGCCCGTCGGGGATCCGCCCGGCCTGGACCTCGAGCGTCGAGCGGCCGGCGACCATCTCGAGGCGCATGTCGGGGTCGGTGATGCTCGACTCGACCTGACGGCTGCAGGCGAGCGCGCGATCGGCGTCGCCGAGGCCGCGGAACAGGTTGTCGCAGCGGGTCTGCCCCACGAGCAGGCGCTCCCGATCGTCGGTCGCCAGCTCCCAGGCCGCCGCCAGGATCCGCTCGGCGTCCTCCGATCGACCGGTGCGCCCGAGCGCGTGGCCGAGGAGGTGCCCGCTGTCCGCGCTCGGCGCGGTCTCCCAGGCGGCGGCCGCGAACTCCGCGGTCCCGCGATGGTCGGTACGGGCCCACGAGCGGCGGGCGGCGCGTATCAGCAGTTCTGGGTCGACCGGTCGCCGTGCCGCCAGTGACCAGGTCGCAAGCCGGAGCTCGTCGTCGGGTTCCCGAACCCGCGGCCCGAGGTCGTCGATCAGCTCGCCGAGCAGCTCGCGCCGCGTGAGCTCGCCGACCCGCTCGAGCACGACCTCGCCGTGGAGCGGATGGCCCAACCGCACCGTGAGGTCGGCGCCGTCGTCGCTCACCACGATCAGCCCGCGCCGCTCGAGCGCCGGGAGCCGGCGACTGCGTCCGGTCCGGCGGACCGACGCATGGTCGATCGGCTCGCCGAGCGCGACGAGCGCGAGCGTCGTCAGCTCGTCGTCGGACAGGTCGGCGAGCCGGTCGTCGATCAGTTCGGTGATCCGCCCGGACACCGGGAGATCGTCGCCCAGTCGCAGGACGCCGTCCTCGTCTACGAGCCGCCCGGCGAGGGTCGCCCCTCGTACCAGCTCGGTGATGGCGAGCGGGTTGCCGCGGCCCGCCCGGCGGATCACGACGTGGCTCGGGGCGTCGATCGGGCCGCCCGCGACGGCCTCGGCGAGCTCGTCGGCGGCGTGGTCGGGGAGCGGTTCGAGATCGAGCCGCTCCAGACCGGCGTCCTTCCACAGCGCGGTGACGGCGTCGGGCACGGGCTCACCCGTGCGGACGGTGACGACCGGGCGCACGTCGGGACCCTCGGCGAGGGTCAGCAGTAGCGCCGCGGACACGTCGTCGAGCAGGTGGGCGTCGTCGACCAGCAGCAACATGCGGTGACCGTCGGCGTGTTCGCGGACGGCCGCGCGGGCCCGGGCCAGGAGTCGTTCCGGTCGCTCACCGGGATCGCCGACGATCGGGGCGAACGCGCCGAGCGGGACCGAGGCGGTCGAGCGCGTCGCGATGAGCGACACCACGACGTCGTCGTCGCAGCGAGCGACGTCGACGGCGGCCCTCGCGAGGCGGGTCTTGCCGACGCCACCTGCACCGGCGAGGACGAGGCCGGACGCGTTCGACGAACCGAGCACCTCGACCGCCCGGTCGAGCTCGTCGTCGCGCCCGACCAGTGGCCGATCCCCCGTGGACCTCGCCGCCGTCACGGCGAACAGTCTCGCGTACCGCAACCTCGCCACCCGGCCTGCATCCCGAACGGACACGAGATCCGCGTGTCGGACGTGACGCGAATCCACCCAGAGCCCGCGTGTCGGCGCGGCCATCGAACTCCGTGGTGGATCTCGATCGCTGCGTGAGCGCAGACCTCGTCGGAACCTTCAGGGGGCGAGGGCGGTGGGGAACTGGTCGCGGTAGGCCGTCAGGGTGCCGGCGGTCGTGCTGGTGGTCGTCGTGGTGGTCGTCGTGGTGGTCGTGCTGGTGGTCGTCGTGGCGGCGAGCGTGGCGTGGACGATCGCCCGGGCGACGACGTCGGCTGCGCCGGCGAGGATGGGCGCGAGCTGGGCGGGTCGGGTGGACGTCGGTCGGATCAGGCCGTCGCGGCGCTCGTCGGGGAGCTCGACGGCGCCGGTGGCGAGGGCGAACGCGACGTCGCCGTCGTGGTACAGGTGGATCGGTCGGATCGCGCGGGCCATGCCGTCGTGGGCGGAGCCGGCCAGCCGGGTGCATTCGGGCTTGTCCAACCGGGCGTCGGTCGCGACCACGACCAGGGTCGTGTTCAGCGGGGCGTCGGCGGCCGGACCGACCGGCTGGAGCGCCCGGAACGCCGCCACCTCGGCAGGTGTCGGTGGGTGGACGTGATCGAACTCACCGGGCAGGCCGTCACGGGCGGACCACAGCTCGCCCGTCGTCGGGTCGAACGTCAACCCGCTCGAGTTCATCGCGACGAGGGCGCCCACCGTGATGCCGTTGTCGAGCACCACGCTGGCCGAGCCGATGCCGCCCTTCAGCACCGGGCCGAGGTGGGCACCGGTACCGGCGCCGACGGTGCCCTGCTCGACCGGGCGCGAGCGGGCGCGCCCGGCGGCCCGGTACCCGAACGAGGCGTCCGGCCGATTGCGGAAACGCCCGCCCGCACCGAGGTCGAACAACACGGCAGCCGGCACGATCGGCACGACGCGGTCGGGCTCCTCGCCGACGGCGAACCCCCGCTGGCGCTCCTCCAGCCACGTCATCGCACCGTCGGCGGCGGCGAGGCCGTAGGCGCTGCCCCCGGTGAGCACGACGGCGTCGACCCGGTCGACCATGTTGACCGGCGCCAGCAGGTCGGTCTCGCGGGTCCCCGGCCCTCCGCCGCGCACGTCGACCCCGCCGACCGTCCCGGCGGGCGGGAGCACCACCGTGGTGCCCGTCAGCCACCCGCGGCCGCGCCGTTGGTGGTGACCGACGGCCACGCCGGCCACGTCGGTGATGTCGTTGCGCTCCCCGGCCTGCACCCGGCCGACTCTACGTCCACCCCGGTCCGCGCGGCGCCCTGTTCCCAGAGCTGCGTGAGCTCAGGAGCTGACGAGGCGGATGCGACCGGTCGTGCGGGTCCGGTGCTCCTCGATCTCGGTGCGCAGCGCGTCGAAGGCGTCCTCGGCGGTCGGCCCCGACGCCGAGGCGATGATCAACGTGCCGTCGAAGCGCTCGGCCTCGGCGGTCCACACCGGGACGGCCTCGAGCAGCTTGCCGTCGCGGCCGCGCACGTGGTTCTCCCGGTAGTCGAGCGTCGTCCGCCACCCGGCCCGTTCGAGCACCCGCCGATCGGCGGGCTCGAGCACGACCCCGTGCCGTCGCGGGCGGCGGTTCGACTCCCGGAGGCTCAGTGACATCGCCCCATCATGAACCAGCGGCCCTGTGGATCGTCAGCCCCCACTTCGTGTGGATTTCCTGGGGACGACGCGGTCGTGGTTGTGGGTGACCGGTGGACGACGTGCGTCAGCGAGCGACGAAGTACTTGGCCTGGGGGTGATGGCAGATCAGGGCCGAGGTGGTCTGCTCGGGCTGGTACTGCCACCCGGTCTCCTCGCTGACCTCGATGCCGAGTCGGTCGGCCCCGAGCAGCGCACCGACCGTGGCGTTGTCCTCGAGGTCGGGGCAGGCCGGGTAGCCCCACGAGTACCGGCCGCCGCGGTACTGCTGGCGGAACAGGCCGGCCACCGTCGGGCCGTCCTCGTCGGCGAAGCCCCACTCCTCGCGGATCCGGCGGTGCCAGTACTCGGCCAGCGCCTCGGCCATCTCGACACCGATGCCGTGGAGCAGCAGGTACTGCTGGTACTCGTTCCGCTCGAACAACTCGGCGGCCGCCTCACTCACCGGCGAGCCCATCGTGACGATGTGGAACGCGGCGTAGTCGGTCTCGCCCGAGTCGACCGGACGGAAGAAGTCGCTGATGCACAGGTGCGGCGGCTGGCTCTGGCGGGGGTAGTGGAACCGGCACGCCTCCGTCGAGCGGGACTCGTCGGTCCAGACGACGAGGTCGTCGCCGTCGCCGTTGGCGCAGAAGTAGCCGTACACGACCTGGGGCACGAGGACGCCCGACGCCTTCGCCGCGGCGAGCTGCTCGCGGAAGATCGGCCGGATCCGCGCCTTGAACTCGTCGTCGGACTCGACGCTGCCGTCGGGCCGGGCCTCGGGTCGGTACTGCCACTGGTTGCGGTAGAGCGCGGTCTCGTTGACGTAGGTGGCGATGTCGTCGAGCGACAACCCCTTCACGACGCGCGAGCCGAGGAACGGCGGCTCGAACACCGGGTTGTCCGTGGCGACCTCCGGCGATCGCGGTGGCACCTCGACCGGGTCGGTGCCCGAACCGGTCCGCTCTGGGAGCACCCGCCCCGTCGGCACGCGCCCGAAGTCGGGGTCCCACTCGCCGGAGCGCTTCATCGTCATGATCGAGTCGAGCGTGGAGAGGCCCTCGAAGGCGTCCTTGCCGTAGAACACCCGACCGTCGTACACCTCGCGAAGGTCGCGCTCGACGTACCGCCGGGTCAGCGCCGCCCCGCCGAGCAGTACCGGGACGTCGGCGAGCCCGAGGTTGTTGAGCTCCTCGAGGTTCTCGCGCATGATCAGCGTCGACTTCACGAGCAGGCCGCTCATCCCGAGCGCGTCGGCGTCGACCTCTTTGACCTTGGCCACCATCTCGCCGATGGCCACCTTGATGCCGATGTTGTGCACCTCGTAGCCGTTGTTCGTGCAGATGATGTCGACCAGGTTCTTGCCGATGTCGTGCACGTCGCCCTTCACGGTGGCGAGCACGAGCTTGCCCTTCGCACTGCCGCCCTCGACCTTCTCCATGTGCGGCTCGAGGTGGGCGACGGCGGCCTTCATGGTCTCGGCCGACTGCAGCACGAACGGCAGCTGCATCTGCCCGGACCCGAACAGCTCGCCGACCACCTTCATGCCGCCGAGCAGCACGTCGTTGACGATGTCGAGCGCCGGCATCCCCGAGGCGAGCGCCTCGTCGAGGTCGGCGGTGAGGCCGTCGCGGTCGCCGTCGATGATCCGGTGGTGGAGTCGCTCGCCCACCGGGAGCCCGCTGCGGTCCGGCTTCGCGGTGGCGGTCGACTTGACGTCGGCGAACACCTCGAGCAGCTCCTGCAACGGGTCGTAGCGGGTGCCGTCGGCGCGGGTCTCGCGCCGGTCGTACACGAGATCGAGGCAGACCTGCTTCTGCTCGTCGGGGAGGCGGTTGAGCGGCACGATCTTGCCGGCGTGGACGATCGCCGAGTCGAGCCCGGCCTCGACGCACTCGTGGAGGAAGACGCTGTTGAGCGCGTGCCGCGCGGCGGGCGACAGACCGAAGCTGACGTTGCTGACGCCGAGGGTCGTGTACGCACCGGGGATCTCGGCCTTGATGCGTCGGATCGCCTCGATGGTGTGCATGGCGTCGCGGCGGAGGTCGTCGTCGCCGGTCGACAGCGGGAACGTGAGCGCGTCGAAGATCAGGTCGCTCGCCGACAGCCCGTAGCGCTCGGTGGCGATCTCGTGGATGCGGTGGGCGATCTCCATCTTCCACTCGACGTCGCGGGCCTGACCGCGCTCGTCGATCAGCAGGCAGATCACCGCGCACCCGTACTCGCGGGCGAGCGACATCACCCGGTCGAACCGGCTGCCCGGCAGCTCGCCGTCCTCGAGGTTGGCCGAGTTGAGGATGGCCCGGCCGCCGACGTGCTGCAGGGCGGCCTCCATGACCGGCGGCTCGGTCGAGTCGATCACGAGCGGGACGCTCGCCTGGGTGGCGAACCGCTTGGCGATCTCGTCCATGTCGGCGGCGCCGTCGCGGCCGACGTAGTCGACGCACACGTCGAGCACGTGGGCACCCTCGCGCACCTGCTCGTTGGCCATCTTGACGCAGGTGTCCCAGTCCTCGGCGAGCATCGCCTCGCGGAACGCCTTCGACCCGTTCGCGTTGGTGCGCTCACCGATGATCAGGAAGCTCTGGTCCTGCTCGACCGTGACCGGGCTGTAGATGCTCGACACGCTCGGCTCGTGGGTGCCGACCCGGCGCGGCGGTTCGAGGTCGCGGACGGCGTCGACCACCCGGCGGAGGTGCTCGGGCGTGGTCCCGCAGCACCCGCCCACGATCGCGACGCCCAGGTCCTCGACGTGATGGCGGTGGAACTCGGCGAGCTCGTCCGGCGTGAGGTCGTAGTGGGTCCGGCCGTCGACCACGCTCGGCAACCCGGCGTTCGGCAGCACGCTGATCGGGATCGGGGAGTGACGGCTCAGGTAGCGCAGGTGCTCTTGCATCTCGGCCGGCCCGGTGGCGCAGTTGATGCCGAGCACGTCGGGCCGCATCGCGAGCAGCGACGTGAGCGCGGCGCCGATCTCGGAACCGACGAGCATCCGCCCGGTCGTCTCCATCGTGACCGACACCTGCAGCGGGACCTCGCGTCCCTCGGCCTGCATCGCCCGGCGGCAACCGATCATCGCGGCTTTGACCTGGAGCAGGTCCATGCAGGTCTCGATCAGGAACAGGTCGACCCCGCCCACGAGCAGCCCGCGCGCCTGTTCGGCGTACGCGTCGCGGAGCTCGGGGAAGCGGATGTGTCCCAGGCTGGGCAGCTTGGTGCCCGGACCCATCGAGCCGGCGACGAAGCGGGGCCGGCCGTCCGCGGCGTACCCGTCGGCCACCTCGCGGGCGATGCGCGCCGCGGCGACGCTCATGTCGTGGGCCCGGTCGGCGATGTCGTACTCGGTGAGCACCGTGGAGAAGCTGCCGAAGCTGGCGGTCTCGACCGCGTCGACCCCGACGTCGAAGAACGTCTCGTGCATGCCGGCGATCACGTCGGGACGGGTCAGGCACAGCATCTCGTTGCAGCCCTCGAGCGCCGGGCCGCCGAAGTCGTCCTCGCTCAGGTCGAGGTCCTGGATGTAGGTGCCGAAGGCGCCGTCGAACACGATCACGCGTTCGTCCAGCGCTCGGAGGTACGGATGCGTGGACATGATCGTCGAGGTTACCGGTCCGGCCGCGCGGCCGTCAGGGGCCGGACGGCGACGGTCCGGAGAAGCCGTGGCGGAGGGGTCGTTGTGGCAACATCGCGCGCCGTGGCCGTCGGAGGGATCGTGAACGCGGGAGCGGCACCGGGGGACCGGTCGTGATCAAGGGCCTCGGTGTCGTCTTCGGCCAGTTCTGGGCCAAGGCCCGCGACCGGAACGTGCGGGTGCTCGTGTACCTCGCGATCGGCTTCTTGGCCATGGTGACGGTGTACACGGTGCTGTTCCACGTGATCATGGAGCGCGAGGGACAGTCGTTCAGCTGGGTCTCGGCGATCTACTGGACGCTCGTCACCATGACGACGCTCGGCTTCGGCGACATCGTGTTCGAGTCGGATCTCGGTCGGGCCTACTCCCTCGTCGTGCTGCTCTCGGGGTCGACGTTCCTGCTGGCCGTGTTGCCGTTCGTGTTCGTGCAGTTCGTGTTCCTCCCGTGGATGGACGCCCGCCAGGAACGCCGGTCGCCGCGGTCGGTGCCCGCCTCGATGACGGGCCACGTCGTGCTCACCGAGCACGGGCCGGTCGAGCAGGCGCTCATCAAGCGGGCCGAACAGGCCGGCTTGCCGTACGTGCTCATCGTCGACGACCCGCTGGAGGCGGCCCAGCTGCACGACCAGGGCATCAAGGTGATGGTGGGCGAGTTCGACGACGCGTCCACCTACGAACGCGCCCGCGTGTCGGCGGCGACGCTGGTCGTCGCCACCCGCAACGATCGCGCGAACACCAACATCGCGTTCACCGTTCGCGAGCGCGTGAGCGCCATCGACCGGGACGATCCCGATGCGTGGCCGCCGGACCGCAAGCCGGCGTTCATCGTCGCGACGGCCAACTCTCCCGCCGCCGTCGACATCCTCGAGCTGGCCGGGGCCGACGTGGTCGTGCAGCTGGGTGAGATCCTCGGGGCGGCGATGGCGGCACGGACCCTCGGCCCCGACGGTCGCAGCCACGTCATCGGTGCGTTCGCCGGCCTGAAGATCGCCGAGGCCAGCGTGGCCGGGACGCCGCTCGTCGGCCGGACGCTGCAGGAGGCGCAGCTGCGGGCGCGCCTCGGTGTCGGTCTCATCGGCGTGTGGAACCGGGGCCGATTCGAGATCGCGACGGGGCAGACCACGTTGCACGAGTCGTCGGTGATCATCCTCGCCGCCACCCCCGAACAGCTCGCCGCGTACGATCGCGAGTACGCCTTCGAGAGCGACGCGGGCCACCCGATGATGGTCATCGGCGGGGGGCGCGTCGGGCGGGCGGTGGGCCGGGCCTTCGAGGCGGAGGGGCTCGCCTACAGCATCATCGAGCAGCTCGAGGAGCGGGTCCGACCCGGCCCCCGTTACGTCATCGGCGACGCCGCCGACCGGGCGATCCTCGAAGAAGCCGGCATCGACGATGCCGGAGCGGTGGTCATCACCACCCACGATGACGACGTCAACGTGTACCTCACGCTCTACTGTCGGCGGCTGCGCCCCGACATCCGGATCGTCTCGCGGGCCAGGCTCGACCGCAACGTCCCGACGCTGTACCGCGCCGGTGCCGACGCCGTGCTGTCGTACGCGGCGACGTGCTCGGCCGCGATCTGGAACCAGTTCCGCGGCAACGAGACGTTGCTGATCGCGGACGGCCTGAACATCTTCCGGACCCCGATGCCGCCGGGGTTGGTGGGCACGACCCTCGCCGACGCCCACATCTACTCCAAGACGGGGTGCAACGTCGTCGCCGTCGAGCACGACGGCCGGATCCAGGGCAACCCCGACGCGCACTCGCCGTTGCCGTCGGGCGGCGAGCTCGTCATGATCGGCGACGAGGGGTCCGAAGCGACGTTCACGCGCCGCTTCCCAGGTGGCGTGAGCCGCCGCCGGCAAGGCCTCTGATCCCGCTCGAATGGCGCCCCACCGGCGCGCGGCCGGTCGTGGTGGAGCGTCCGTGGTGCAGCCGGTCGGCGATCCGGGGCAGACTGAGCGGCGATGAGCACCGACAACGACTCCCGTCCTCGGTCGCGCCCGGCGCACCCCGAGACACTGATGACCCCGCTCGATGCCGAGGTGACCGTGGCCCGGTCGGCCCCGCGCGACACCGAGGTGGTCGGCGTCGCCGTCGCCACGACGGGCACCGTGCCGCGTCAGATCGGGCTCAGCCGAGCCGCGATGGGAGAGCACGGGTTCACCGCCAAGCCCGGTCAGACGCTGGTCGTCCCGCGCAGCGACGGCCCGACGATCGTGGCCGTCGGCGTCGGTGATCCGGCCGAGGCCGACGCCAACCGGCTCCGCGATGCCGCCGCGGCGTTCGTCCGGGCGGCCGGCAAGCGCGGCCGACTGGCCACCAACCTCGCGGACCTCGACACCGTCGATGCCGCCGCGGCGGCGCAGGCCGTCGTCGAGGGCGGCCTGCTCGCCTCGTACCGGTACGTCGGCCTGAAGAACGACACGTCGGGCGCGAGCACGCTCGAGCGGCTCACGCTCACCGCCTCGGCGAACCGTGAGAAGGCCGTCGCACGGGGTGCCGAGCGCGGCCGGGCGACCGCCCGCGCCGCCGGCCTCGCCCGCGACCTCGCCAACACGCCGCCGGCCTACCTCACCGCCCGCCGCATGGCCGATCTCGCCGTCGGCCTCGCCGGCGAGCACGGGCTCGACGTCGAGGTGTTCGACCGCGACCAGCTCGAGGTGATGGGCTGCGGTGGGATGGTCGGCGTCAACAAGGCGAGCGCCGAGCCACCGCGGCTGATCAAGCTCACCTACACGCCCCGGCGGCCGAAGGGCCATCTGGCGATGGTCGGCAAGGGGATCATGTACGACTCGGGCGGGCTGAGCCTGAAGCCGAGCGACGCCTTCCACCAGGTCATGAAGATGGACATGTCCGGTGCCGCGGCCGTGCTGGCCGCGATGACGGCGCTGCGCGACCTGTCCTGCCCGGCGAAGGTCACGGCGTTCCTGGTGTGCACCGACAACATGCCCTCGGGCAGCGCGATGAAGCTCGGCGACGTGCTCACGATGCGCAACGGCAAGACGGTCGAGATCCACAACACCGACGCCGAGGGTCGGCTCGTGCTCGCCGACGGGTTGTCGCTCGCCGTCGAGGAGGAGCCCGACGCGATCGTCGACATCGCCACGCTGACCGGCGCGGCGCTGGGTGCGCTCGGCACCGAGATCGCTGCCGTGCTCGGCACCGACGACGGCTTCGTCGAGCAGGTCCGCGCGGCCGCCGGCGCCACCGACGAGCCGGTGTGGCAGCTCCCGTTGGAGGCCGACCGCTACCGCAAGCTGCTCGACTCGGTCGTCGCCGACATGAAGAACATCGGTGGCCCCTACGCCGGCACGATCACCGCGTCGATCTTCCTGTCGGAGTTCGTGGGCGACGTGCCGTGGGCGCACCTCGACATCGCCGGCCCGATGAAGGTCGACGCCGACGACGGCTGGAAGTCGAAGGGCGCCACCGGGGTCGGCACCCGGACGCTGATCGAGCTGGCGACCGGCTTCACGCCTCCCGGTGCGTGACCCCGTGACCCGTGACGACCAGATGGCCCGGCCGAACCTGCTGTTCGTGATGAGCGACGACCACGCGTCGCACGCCATCTCGGCGTACACGCGCGACAGCGATCGGCCGGTCGTCAACCACACCCCGAACCTCGACCGGTTGGCCGACGAGGGGATGCGCTTCGACTCGTGCTTCTGCACGAACTCGATCTGCACGCCGAGCCGGGCCGCGGTGCTCACGGGCACGTACAACCACGTCAACGGCGTGACCACGCTCGACACGCACATGGACAACCGCCTCGACACGTATCCGAAGCGACTGCAGGCGGCCGGGTACCAGACGGCCGTGTTCGGCAAGTGGCACCTCGGCCACGGTGCGCTCCATGATCCGAGCGGGTTCGACGAGTGGCGGGTGCTCCCCGGGCAGGGCCACTACCACGATCCGGTGATGCTCGAGCCGGCTCCCGGTGGCGCCCCCGGCGCGCACACCGTGGTGGAGCGGGGCGGGTACGTGACCGACCTCATCACCGACGACTGCCTCGACTGGCTCGACCGCCGCGACCCCGATCGCCCGTTCGCGCTGATGTGCCACCACAAGGCCCCGCACCGGCGGTGGGAGCCGTCGCCCGAGCACTTCACGTTGTACGACGACATCGACATCCCCGAGCCGGTCACGCTGTGGGACGACCACGAGGGGAGGTCCGAGGTGGTCCGGGCGACCCGGATGCGGCTGCTCGACCTCGATCCGGTGACGGATCTCAAGGCGACCGTGCCGCCCGGGCTCGACCTCGAGGCCGAGATCCGCTGGCGCTACCAGCGCTACATCAAGGACTACCTGCGCACCGTCGCCTCGATCGACACCAACGTCGGCCGGCTGCTGGCGTACCTCGACGAGCACGACCTCGCCGAGCACACCGTCGTGGTCTACACCTCCGACCAGGGCTTCTTCCTCGGTGACCACGGGTGGTACGACAAGCGTCTCATGTACGAGGAGTCGCTCTCGATGCCGTTGCTCGTGCGCTACCCGCCGATGGTGGCTCCGGGGTCGGTGTGCGACGACGTGGCGCTCAACGTCGACTTCGCCCCGACGTTCCTCGAGCTGGCCGGCCTCGACGTGCCCGAACAGGTGCAGGGGACGAGCCTCGTGCCGCTCCTGCGGGGAGTGTCACCCGACGACTGGCAGACGTCGATGTACTACCGCTACTGGATGCACGACGACGGCGCCCACCGCGCGCCGGCGCACTACGGGGTGCGGACCCACCGGCACAAGCTGATCTGCTTCTACAACGACCCACTCGGCCAGCCCGGTGCGCGCGGCCCCGGCGGACCGGTCGAGTGGGAGCTGTACGACCTGGTGGACGACCCGTTCGAGGTGCGCAACGTGATCGACGACCCTGCGTACGCGCAGGTCCGCACCGAGCTGGCCGCGGAGCTCGCCCGCCTCCAGTCCGCCGTCGGCGACACCGCGTTCGCGCCGGGATCCTGACGGCCACGCTGCCCCGGAGGGTCACGAGGCGAGCAGCGCGGCCTCGGAGGCGCTGACGGCGGTGCGCGGCGGGACGCCGGCCGAGATGAGGTGCCGCTCGAGGTCGCGGATGTCGATGTGCACCGTCGCGCGCACCCAGGACTCGTGGGCGTCACGCAGCTCGGTCGGGAGCCGCTGCAGATGGCGGTGCGCGACGTGCGGGAATCGGCGGCGCACGTCGAAGCCGTCCGAGCGGGGCAGCACCAGCCCGAACATCGTGCAACGTCGGATCGCCCGGCCGAACGGCGACGACGGTCCCTTGGCGTAGCTGACGCCCATCGCCGTGGCGGTCGCGGCGAGGTCGATGCGGAACCCGTTCGGGTGGTGGTCGAACTCCTCGGCGAACCGGCGCATGATCCACGTCGCCGTGGGGCCGATCACCCCGAGCCAGAACTTCTCGACGTAGGTGCTGCGCGGGTCGACCCCCCGTTCGTCGACGACGGGGTCGACCCACGGGCGAACGGTGACGCAGCTGACGGTGGGGAAGGCAGAGGTGTCCATGCCCCTCCTGTGCACGCGGGCGGGCCCGGAGCGGAAACCCCGTCGGGCATCGACCGCGGACGTGTCATCGGAATCGACCGGATCCGGTCGATTCCGATGACACCTCCGTCTGCCACGTCCGTCAGCCGTGGGTGCGCAGCCAGTCGACCGGGCCGATCGCGAAGTGCGGGTCGAGCGCCGGGTCGATCAGCCGCAACGTCGCCACGAGGTCGTCCATCGCCAACGAGACGCACCCGCTCGTCGGCCGGGTCGCGCCGGCCGCGTCGTAGCTGTGACGGTGGAGGAAGATCGCCGCCGCGAGCGCGGGTTCGCCGGGTGCGGCGCCCGACACCGGGTCGAGGTTGGCGCCGATCACCGCGGCGTGTGCGTACACGTCGCCGAACCGGGGGAGCCACTCGTCGTCGGGTCCGGGGCACCCCGGGCGGTTCACGAGCTTCTGGTAGTCCGGGTGGTTCGGGGTCGCACCCCAGCAGTCCTCCGGGCGCACGTCCCGGTAGGCGCCGCGCACGCCGGGGTCCGGACGGTTGCCGAAGAACTCGAAGCGCTCCCCGTCCCACGCCGTCGTGGTGCCGAGCGGGAAGACGCCCGCCGGCGCCGTGCCGTCACCCGACCGTCGCTCCGCGAGCGGACGCGTCCCGGTGCGGCCGACGCGGCCGGCCATCGCGCCGCGCTGGCACCGCCAGACGCCGCCGCGGTCGCGGACCACGACCTCGACGCGTGCGTGGGTGTCGGTCCACCCGTCGGTCAGC
>SKSP01000232.1 GCA_007122945.1 Ilumatobacteraceae bacterium
ACCCGACTCGACAGGTCCGGTCGAGCCCGGAGAACCGCATGACGATCGCGATCTTGCAGAACGCTGCGCTGATCCTCGCGCTGGCGTTCCTCTACGACGTGGTGGTGTTGAGCCGGGTGACAGGCTCGACGTCCCGCGTGCGCGCCACCCTCGCGAACGCTGGCACCGGGGTCGTGCTCGGTCTCGTCGGGGTCGCCGTGATGGCGTCGAGCTGGGAGCTCCGCGACGGCGTGATCCTCGACACCCGCTCGGTCGTGCTCACGATCGTCGGGCTGTTCTTCGGTGCCGTCCCCGTCGTGCTGGCGATGGCGATCACGGGCGGGTACCGCCTCGGGACGGGCGGTGTGGGCGCATGGACTGGTCTGTCGGTGATCATCGCGACCGGTGCCGTCGGGTTGGGGGCCCGTCGGGTCGTCGGCCCTGATCTGACCCGGATGCGAGCGTGGCAGCTCGCGGTGATCGGTCTGGTCGCCCACGTGGTGATGCTGGCGATGTTCGTCCTCGTGCCGTTCGAGGGCTCGACGGAGGTGCTGCGCGAGATCGCGCTCCCCGTGCTGATCGTGTACCCGACGGCCGTCGTCCTGGTCGGGGTGCTGCTGCTCCGCCGGCGGCCGCGACGCGATGACCGCACGACAGCTCGCAGAGAGCGAGTCGCGCTACCGCAGCGTGTTCGACAACGAGCACCTCGCCGTCATGGTGATCGACCCCGCGTCCGGCAACATCCTGGAAGCCAACCAGCGGGCGGTCGACTACTACGGCTGGCCGCGCGACGAGCTGCTGTCGATGACGACCAGCGACATCGAGGTCCTGCCCCGCGAGCAGGTTCGGCGTCGGATCGACGAGGGCATCGCCGCGGGGCGGACGGCGTTCGAGTTCGAGCACCGGCTCGCGTCCGGCGAGACACGCGACGTGGAGGTGATCGGCGGCGCGGTCACGGTCGACGGCGAACAGCGCGTCCACGTCGTGATCAACGACATCACCGATCGCAAACGGGCCGAGCGCGACCTGGCCACTGCACAGACCCATCTCCGCCAGGCGCAGAAGCTGGAGGCGGTCGGTCGGTTGGCCGGGGGCATCGCCCACGACTTCAACAACATGTTGCAGGTCATCCTCGGGTACACCGAGGTGGCACGCGCCGATGCCGATCCGGAGTCGGAGTTGGCCGAACACCTCGACGAGATCCACATGGCGGCTCGTCGCTCGGCGGATCTGACCCAGCAGCTGCTCGCGTTCGCCCGTCGTCAGGCCGCGGACCCCCGCCTCGTGGACGTCGGCGCAGCGATCGAGGCGTCGCTGCGGAGGTTGCGTCGGCTCGTGGGCCACCAGGTGGAGGTGCGTGTCGAGCGGGCCGACGATCCCTGGCTGGTTCGCGTCGACACCGGTCAATTCGACCAGGTCATCACGAACCTGGCGATCAACGCGCGTGACGCGATGAGCGCGAATCCGAGCGGGGCCGGTCGATTGAGCATCACCGTCACCAACGTGGTCGTCGACGAGATGTCGGTGGACGATCCGCCAGAGGCGTCGGTGGGGGAGTTCGTCGAGATCGCCGTGCGTGACGACGGCCACGGGATGACCCCCGACGTGGTGGCATCGATGTTCGACCCGTTCTTCACGACCCGGAGCGACGAGGGTGGGACGGGCCTCGGGCTGGCGATCGTCTACGGCGTGATCACGGGGCACGGCGGTTTCATCCGCGTCGACACCGAACCCGGCGTCGGCACCGAGTTCCGCCTCTACCTCCCGCGTGCCCAGGCTGCCCTCGGCGAGGAGGTGGCCGAGTGGGTCGGCCACGAGACGGGCGAGATCCCGGTGCCGGACGGAGCACGTCCGCAGCCCGAGTGACCCTGCGACCTGGATGACCCTGCGCGCCGTTCGGTCATCCGGACGTCGATCGTCGATCACCCGAAAGGAGGATGGGTGTGGGACCCGCCCGACGTACCGTGGCGCTCGTGAACGACGAACCGATGATCGTTGCCGAGGGGCTCCACAAGCGCTACGGCGACACGGTCGCGCTGGACGGGCTCGACCTCGTGGTCCCGGCCGGCACCGTGCTCGGCCTGCTCGGCCCGAACGGGGCCGGCAAGACGACCGCCGTCTCGATCCTGACCACGTTGCTGACTCCGAACGCCGGACACGCCGTCGTCGCCGGCGTGGACGTCGTGCGCGACCCCGACGGCGTCCGGCGCCTGATCGGCCTGTCCGGCCAGTACGCGGCGGTCGACGAGCACCTCACCGGTGCCGAGAACCTCGAGATGATCGGACGGCTGTACCGGCTCGGTCGACGGCTGTCGCGCCAGCGCGGCGGCGAGCTGCTCGACCGGTTCCGCCTCGCCGACGCGGCCGACCGTCCGGTCAAGACCTACTCCGGAGGCATGCGGCGTCGGCTCGATCTCGCCGCCGCCCTGATCGCCGAGCCGCCGGTGTTGTTCCTCGACGAGCCGACAACCGGCCTCGACCCGCGCAGCCGCACAGAACTCTGGGTGGTGATCCGCGATCTCGTCCGTCGCGGCACGACCGTGTTGCTCACCACCCAGTACCTCGAGGAGGCCGATCAGCTCGCTGACGACATCATCGTGATCGACCACGGGCGCGAGATCGCCCACGGCACGGCCGACGAGCTGAAGCGGATGATCGGTGGGGAGCATCTCGAACTGACGGTGCTCGACCTCGATCGGCTCGACGACGCGCGGGCGGTGGTCGAGCCGCACGCCATCGGTGAGATCCACTCCGACGCCCAGCGCGGGCACCTCTCGGCGCCGGTGGACGGCGGCGCGTCCACGCTCACCAAGGTGCTCCGCGATCTCGACGACCGCTCCGTCGAGATCGTCGACGTCGGGCTGCGCCGACCGACGCTCGACGACGTGTTCATGGCGCTCACCGGTCACACCGCGGAGGTCCCGACGTGAACAGTCCTGTGATCGCGCTGGCCGACGCCGCCGTCATCGCCAAGCGCAACGTCATCAAGATCAAGCGTGTCCCCGACGTGCTCGTCTTCGTCCTGATCTCGCCGATCATGTTCGTGCTGCTGTTCGCCTACGTGTTCGGCAGCTCGATCGAGGTGCCCGGTGGCAACTACCGCGAGTTCCTGATCGCCGGCATCTTCGCCCAGACGGTCATGTTCGGTGCCACCTTCACCGGCGCCAGCCTCGCCGAGGACATGCAGAAGGGGCTGATCGACCGGTTCCGCTCGCTCCCGATGTCGCGTTCGGCGGTGGTGGCCGGTCGCACGGCGAGCGACGTCATCTACAACGCGATCTCGATCGCCATCATGTCGCTCGCCGGGCTGCTGGTCGGCTGGCGGATCCGCGGATCGGTCACCGACGCCGTCATCGCATTCGCGCTGCTGTTGATCTTCGCCTACGCGTTCTCGTGGGTGATGGCCTGTGTCGGCCTGCTCGTGCCCACCCCGGAGGTCGTCAACAACGCGTCGTTCGTCGTGTTGTTCCCGTTGACGTTCGTCGCCAACACCTTCGTGCCGTCGGAGGACCTGCCCGGGCCCTTGCGACCGTTCGCGGAGTGGAACCCGATCTCTGCCGTCGTCCAGGCATCGCGCGAGCGATTCGGGAACATCCCGCCCGAGTGGCCCGAGCAGACCGCGTGGCCGTTGCAGAACCCGGTGCTCTACACCTTGATCTGGACCGTGATCGTCATCGTCGTGTTCGCCCCGATCGCCACCCGCCTGTACGAGCGCGCCAGCCGGCGGTGACCGCCGTCAGCGCGCGCCGACGAGGTCGGGTTCGATCTCGTCGATGTAGCGGTGGCGCCGGATGGCGTTGTCGATCGCGGCGGCCAGGATCAACAGCACGCTGGCCGAGATCAGCACCCGGCGATCGGTGATCGTGTCACGGACCCGTTCGGCCACCCCGAACAGATCGTGGGTGAGGAGCGAGCTCACGAGGACCGCCACGCCCCCGAGCACGACGGCGGCCTCGAGGGTCACCGCGACGGTGCGACGGCGGATGGCGTCCCGGCGGAACCCGCCGACCTTGGCCATCCCGACGTGGGCCGTCGTCCCGAAGATGAACGCCGTCTTCAGCCCGCGGGAGAGCGCGAGGGCTCCCTTTCCCGGCAGGCTCTCCCGGGTGGCGTACGGGCCGAACTCGTACCCGCCGTCGGGCACGCCGGCGCTGAGTGAGCGGTATTCGGCCGCGCTTCGTGGGAAACCGTCGATCGCCGAGCTGATGACGCCCACGACGGCCGGGTGGTTCTCCAGGAACGTGCGTGTGGTCTCGGGGTACTCGTCGAGGGACCAGTGGAAGGACCATCCGACGAGCAGCCCCCACGTGGCGAACACGGCGGCGACGGCGATGCCCGCGACGGCCGCGGTCACGTAGCCGTTCAACCCCCGCTCGAGCGACCACGACAACGACCGGTCGAACGTGATGGGCAACAGGATGATCAGGATCCGCCCGCGATCGAACAGCTGCGTGAGCCCGGCGATCAGGAGTGCCGCGAGGCGCCGGATGCGAACCACGGCCCCACGCCCGGGTGCCGCGGCTTCACGCAGGAGTGTCGCGCACGTGTCAGCGAGACGTGTCGGGAACCCCCGCACGTCCGTCACGTGGATCCGCATGTCCGATCCCGTCGCCCCGACAGCTCCCCGTTCGATACCGCCAAGATATCACCCAAGGTGTGATGTCGGTCACTCCTCGCGTCCCGAGTCGCCGCATCGGCTCGCGGTCCGCGGATCGGCTCACACGGCGACGCGCAGGTCGCGCAACGGTGCCATGTCCGCGTTCTCGGGCTCGCGCAAGCGGCGGCTGACGTCACCCTCGACCTCGTCGGCGCCCGGTCCGAAGGGGAGCACCAAGAGACCCTTGGCGCCGCAGGAGGGGCAGCGCAGTGCCGAGACCGTCATCAACTCGTCGGGATCACTGGTCCCTTCGAGGCGGTGCATCCAGGCGCGCTCGATCGCCGCGGGATCGCTCTGGTTCTCACACGCGCCGCAGCGCACCAGTGCGTCGGGCGTCGTCGAGAAGTCGGTGTCGAAGCCGGATCGCTTCGCCGCGTCGACCACCTCGGTCAACGTCGCCGGGGTCGGCGGCATCGGGTCGGCGCCCCCGGTCCCGTCGATCATCCGTCGCAGCGCCGCCTCGGCGCCGGCGGCCCATCGGCGCGCCTCCTCACGTCGACGTTCTCCCTCGGTCGGATGGCTGAACCACACGATGGCGGCGCCGATACCCATGGCGAGCAGATGACGTTTCACACGCATGCCCTCGTCGTACCCGGTGGCGCCGCCGCCGAAACGTCGTCAGTCCCCGTCGTCAGTCCCCGTCGTCAGTCCCCGTCGTCAGTCCCCGTCG
>SKSP01000462.1 GCA_007122945.1 Ilumatobacteraceae bacterium
CGACCGATGCGGACGGGTGCTGGGAGATCCACACCGTGGTGCCGCCGCCGGTGCCGACCCGCGACGGGACGACCCAGGCGCCCCACCTCGCCGTGTCGGTGTTCGCCCGCGGGCTCCTCGACCGCGTCGTCACCCGCTGCTACTTCGCCGACCAGATCGCCGCGAACGCGGCCGACCCGACGCTGCTCGTCGTGCCGGCCGGGCGACGCGATCGGCTCCTCGCCGCGCCGGACGACCCCAGCCGCTACCGCTTCGACATCCGTCTCCAGGGCGACGAGCACAGTGACGACGAGTCGGTGTTCTTCGATGTCTGACGTCGACCCGTTCGCGTTCCTCGTCGCCCGCGGGCCGGTCGTCCAGGCGACGTCGGGTGGCGCGTGGATCCAGGCACTCCTCGACGCCGAGGTGGCCCTCGCCCGCGCCCACGCCGACGTCGGGACCGTCCCGGCTGAGTGGGCCGACGCCGTCGCCACCGTCGCCCGGGCCGAGCGCTTCGACGTCGAGACGCTGCTGGTCGACGCGCAGCACGCCGGGAACGCCGTGGTGCCACTCGTCGCCGCGCTGCGGGACGCCGTCGGTGACGCCGCTCCCGCGGTGCACCGCGGCGCGACCAGCCAGGACGTCGTCGACACGGCGACGATGCTGATCGCGCGGCGCGCCGGTGGCCTCGTCGCCGACGATCTCGACCGCGCCGCCGCGGCCGCCGCGTCACTCGGCGACCGTCACGGTGCGGTCGTCGTCACGGGTCGCACTCTGCTGCAGCACGCCGTGCCGACCACGTTCGCGACCACCACGGCGCGGTGGCACGACGGACTCGGCCAGGCGGCCGCCGAGCTGCGGCGGGTCGCCACGACGCTGCCCACACAGCTCGGTGGGCCGGTCGGTGACCCGGCGTCGTTCGAGGACGACTGGGAGGAGTTGGTCGCGGCGATGGCGGCACACCTCGGTCTCGCCACGCCGGCGCGGCCATGGCACACCCAGCGGATGCCGGTTGCCTCGCTCGCCGGTGTCTGGGGTGCGGCGGCGGGTGCCGTCGCCACGGTCGCGCTCGACGTCGTCCTGCTCGCCCAGCAGGACATCGCGCTGGTCGCCGAACGGGCCGACGGCGCGGGCGGGTCGTCGTCGATGCCGCACAAGCACAACCCGATCGCCGCGGTCAGTGCCCGCGCCGCCGCGCTCCAGGCACCCGGGCTCGTCGCCACGCTGCTGCACTGCACCGGCGGCCACGAACTGGAACGGGCGGCCGGCGCGTGGCACGCCGAGTGGCCGGCGCTCCGATCGCTGCTGCGCGTGACGGGCGCGGCGACGTGGTGGCTGAACGCGAGCCTCGATCGGCTCGTGGTCGACCCGGGGGCGGGCGCGTGAG
Source organism: Ilumatobacteraceae bacterium (assembly GCA_007122945.1). GTDB lineage: Bacteria > Actinomycetota > Acidimicrobiia > Acidimicrobiales > Ilumatobacteraceae > SKSP01. The sequence goes on from SKSP01000462.1 coordinate 1,367, forward strand.
CCGGCTGCACGTCCACGACGACGGCGGCCGCGGTCACCACGACGACGCCGCCACCGTCGTGTGGCTCGGTTCGCTCGGCAGCAGCGCCGCGATGTGGCAGCCCCAGCTCGACCGGATGCGCACGGCGGGGTTCCCCGCCCGTCACGTGCGGGTCGACCTGCCCGGTCACGGTGCCAGCCCCGGCGGTCCGGCACCGACCACGATCGCCGGCATCGCCGCCGAGGTCGCCGCGGCGCTCGATGCGAGCGGCGTCGGCCGAGCGCACGTCGTCGGCCTGTCGATCGGGGCGATGGTCGGCATGCGCCTCGCCGTCGACCACGCCGACCGCGTCGACCGGTTGGCCCTGCTGTGCACGTCGGCGCACCTCGGCCCCGCCTCGGCGTGGCACGAGCGGGCCGCGCTCGTGCGGACCGAGGGCACCCGGGCCGTCGCCGTTGCCGTCACCGGGCGATGGCTCACCCCGGAGTACGCCGCCGGCCGTCCCGACGAGGTGGCCACCCTCACATCGATGGTCGCCTCCACCGATGCCGAGGCGTACGCCTGCTGTTGCGAGGCGATCGCCGCGATGGACCTGCGCGACGACCTGCCGTCGATCCAGGTGCCCACGCTCGTGATCGCCGGTGAAGCCGACCCGGCGACCCCACCGACTCATGCGGACGTGATCGCCGCGCTCGTTCCCGGCGCGCGTCTCGAGATCGTGCCGGGCGCCCATCTCGCGAGCTGGGAGTCGGCCGACACCGTCACCGCACTGCTGATCGACCACCTCGGAGGCACGCATCGATGAACGACACCGACGACCGCTACACCGAGGGGATGCGCGTGCGACGCGAGGTGCTCGGCCACGAGCACCTCGACCGGACCGTCGCCGCGACCGGTGCGCTCGACGACGCGTTCCAACGCCACCTCACCGAGACGGCATGGGGTGGGCCGTGGGCGCGCGACGAGCTCGACCGGCGCACCCGCTCGTGCATCACCATCGCCGCCCTCACCACGCTGCGCGCCACCGAGGAGCTCGCGCTCCACGTGCGCGCCGGCGTCCGCAACGGGCTCTCACCCGACGAGATCGCCGAGGTGATCCTGCACACCTCGGTCTACGCAGGGATCCCCGCCGCGAACACGGCGATGGCGATCGCCAAACGGGTGCTCGACGAGACCCCCGAGGGTTGATCCGCCGGTGGCGAACGACGAGCCCGACGCCGACACCGGCGGCGACCTCGGCGGCGACGACGTCGAGGCGGCAGCCGGTCACTTCCGGCTGAAGGCCGCGGCCCTCGTCGGCGGCCCGATCGCCGGCCTGGTCGTCTACCTGTTGCTGCCCGATCGGGTGATCGGCGAGGCCGGGACGATCGTCGAACTCGGCCACGCGGGCCGCGCGACGGCGGCGGTCGCCGTGGTGATGGCGATCTGGTGGATGACCGAGGCGATCCACGTGTCGGCCACCGCCCTGTTGCCGATCGCCCTGCTGCCGCTCCTCGACGCGAGCTCGGTCGACGACGCCGCGGCGCCGTACGCCAACCCGCTCATCTTCTTGTTCCTCGGGGGCTTCCTGATCGCGCTCGGCATGCGGCGCTGGGGGTTGGAGCGGCGGATCGCGCTGCGCACGCTCCGACTCGTCGGCACCGAACCGCGGCGGGTCGTCGGCGGCTTCATGCTCCTCACGGCGCTGTTGAGCATGTGGGTGTCGAACACCGCCACGGTGGCGATGCTGCTCCCCATCGCCCTGAGCGTGATCGACGCCGCAGTCCCCGACGGGCGCGACGCGCTGCTCAGCGACGAGTACGTGCCGGGCCAGCGCTTCGCCCGATCGTTGCTGCTCGGCATCGCCGCGAGCGCGTCGATCGGCGGTGTCGCCACGCTGATCGGGACACCCCCGAACCTGTTCCTCGCCTCCTTCGCCCGCGACGATCTCGGCACCGAGATCTCCTTCGTGCGCTGGATGGCGGTCGGTCTCCCGATCGCCGCTGTCTTCCTGCCGGTCGCGTGGGTGTTGCTCACCCGGGTCCTGTTCCGGCCCGACGTCGAACGGTCCGCTATCGCGTCGCTCGTCGACGACCGCGCGCTCTCGGACCTGGGTCCGGTGCAGCGCGGTGAGAAGGTCGTCCTCGTCGTGTTCGTGACGACGGCGATGGCGTGGATGTTCCGACCGTTGCTCGTCGACCTCTCGATCGCCGGCGCCACCCCGCTCGCCGGGCTCACCGACGCCGGCATCGCCGTGCTGGCCGGTGTCGCGCTCTTCGTGATCCCCGTCGATCGGACGGGGACCCGCGCCCTCGACTGGACCACGGCGCGCCAGCTGCCGTGGGGCGTCCTGCTGCTGTTCGGTGGCGGACTGAGCCTGGCCGCCGCGCTGGCTGCGAACGGCGTCACCGACTACCTCGGCGTGCAGGTGGAGGGGCTCGACGTACACCCGATCGTGCTGATCGGGATCGTCACCGCCGGGGTCGTGTTCCTCACAGAGATCACCAGCAACACCGCCACCGCGGCGGCCCTGATCCCGATCGTCAGCGCCGTCGCGCCGGGCCTCGGCCTGCACCCGCTCGCGCTCGCGATCCCGGTCGCGCTGTCGGCGAGCCTGGCGTTCATGCTCCCGGTCGCGACTCCGCCGAACGCCATCGTGTTCGCCAGCGGGTTCGTCGGCATGCCGGCGCTGATGCGGTTCGGGCTCCGCCTCAACATCGCCAGCATCGTGATCGTCACGACCGCGGTCCCGCTGCTCGCGCTCCCGGTGCTCGGCATCGACCTGCGATCGGGTGGCTGACGTCGCCACGCCGGAAGCGGGTCGCCGTGTCAACGGTGTGCAAAGCGCGTCACGGCGGCGTCAGATCCGTCAAGGTTCCCGCATGATGCGCTCGCGCCGGTCAAGCCGGCGCGACGAGCGGGCCGATGAACGGTCGTGCGGTTCGCCCGGCTCGTCGCCCTGCTCCTCGGTGTCGGACTCATCGTCGCGGCCGGCGCCGGGTTCCTGACGCGCAGCGCGGAGCTCGAGCGTGAGCGCGACCTCCGGGTGCGCAACGCCGCCGACGCGGTCGCCACCGAGATCGGGTCCGTCGCAGACCAGGTGGCGGTCGTCGCCGGCCTCGCGACCGAGCCCGATGGCGCCGTCGCCGCGCTCGCCACACGCGGTCTCGCGGCGTGCGCCACGGCGAGCGGTGGCGGTAGTGGTGACGGCACCGACGCCCCGATCGTGTGCGGGCCGGACGTCTCTGACGCTGCTGCTGAACGGGCAGCCGCCCTGATCCGGTCGGCCGACCAGGGCTCGTCCTCGCTCGTGGTCGACGACGGCATCGTGATCGTCCTCGCCGGCGGCGCCGACGTCACCGTCGCGACCGTGCTCCCGCAGGCCGTCCTCGATCGTCCGGGCCCCGTTCCCCTGGCCGAATCCGTCGAGGTCGCGCTGGTCCCGTCGTCGGAGGCCCCGACCGGGACGACCACCGGCGTGACGACCGACGCCGATCGGCGACTCGCTGCATCGACCCTCGATCCGGTCCCCGATTGGACGGTGATCGCCTCCACCGCCGACGACATCCGTCTGCCGCAGCACGAACGGAACCTGATGCTCGCCGGCGCCATCGGTGGGGTGCTGCTCCTCGTGCTCGCCGGGGTCACGCTGCTCGCCCAGCAGCGACGGCTCGTGGAGCGGGCCTCGATCGACCCCGTCACGAAGCTGCCGAACCGCAGCGAGCTGGAGGCCCGCGGCGAGGCCATGATCCAACTCGCCCGCCGGAGCGAGCAGGGCGTGTGCGTCATGCTCGTCGACCTCGACGGGTTCAAGGCCGTCAACGACACGCTCGGCCATGCGGTCGGCGACGAGGTGCTGCGGGTCGTCGGCATGCGGCTGCGCAGTGCGGTCCGCGGCTACGACCTCGTCGCCCGCTGGGGCGGCGACGAGTTCGTGCTGGTGCTCCCGGGCATCGACAACGACACGTTCGCGAACTCCC
>SKSP01000381.1 GCA_007122945.1 Ilumatobacteraceae bacterium
ACCTCGGGAGCCGCCCGGACCTCGGGAGCCGCCTCGACCTCGGGAGCCGCCCGGACCTCGGGGGCCGCCGGTTGGACCGGGACGGGGGGGCTCGCGGGCAGCGGTGGAGCATCCGCGATCGGCGCAGCCGGCACCGTCGGACCCACCTGCGACCCCTCCAGCGACCCCGCCTGTGACCCCTCCTGCTCGGAGCGGGCCCACGCCGGCGTGATGTCGAGGTTGGCCAGATCGAGCGCGTCGTCGCCCGTCGTGGCCGCTGGCGGCTCGACCGTGCGCTCGCGTCGCGGCAACCGGGTCGGGAGTGGTTCGACGACGGCCGATTCGCTCGTGACCTCGCCGTCGGGCACCCGACCACCCACGTCGGGGTGCACGGTCTCGTCACCGCGCTCGGTGGGCTGCTCGGCGTGGCGACGGGCGAGCTCCACGAGGTCGTCGGACGGACCGACATCGGGCGAGCCGACCACGTCGGTCAACCGGATCGAGAGCGGATCACCCACCACGCCGCTCGGCGCCGTCGGGCCGGGCCCACCGTGCTCGGCGGCCGGCGCCCGGTCGGCGTCCGCGGTCCGGCGATCGTCGCGAGCGGCCTTCTTCGTCCGGCCTGCCGCCTTCTCCTGCTGGCGCCGCTCCTTGCGGGACGGCTTGGTGGCCTCGGCCGGCTTCTCACGCCGCGACTTCGCAGGGCGAGCCGTCGCTCGGCGCGTCTTCTCCCGGCGGGACTTCTTCCGGCGCGGCGGCGCCGAACGCGTCGGGGCGTCGGTCCACCGATCCTCCGCACCCTCGTTCGACGACGTCGCGGTCTCCGCCGGCTCGTCGGTGCGATTCGCCGCCGGTGAGACCGACTCCGGGGCCCGGTCGGGTGGCGGGCTCATCGACGAGGAGAGCGACGGCGCGGGCATACCGGTCGACGACGCCGCCGCGTCGGCATCGGGCTCGTAGCGATCGAGGAGGCGCCGCTCGAACGCCGACTCGGGCAGCACGACCTTGGCCATGGTGCCGGGTGCACCCTGGGCCAGTTCGACGCGGACACCGTGCTTGGCCGCCAGCAGCGACACGACCGACATGCCGAGCGTCGGCTCGACCGACAACCCGAGCACGGGCGGGTGGGCGAGCAGGTCGTTCAGCTCGGCGATCCGCTCTCCGCTGATCCCGACGCCGTCGTCCATGATCAAGATGCGGTACTCGCCGTCGATCAGGTCGCCGGTGATGCGCACGCGAGAGGTCGGCGGCGAGAAGGCCGTCGCGTTGTCGAGCAGCTCGGCCGCCAGGTGGGCCACGTCGGCCACCACCGCGCCGCGCACGTTCAGGTGCTCGAGCGTGACGATATCGATCCGGCGGTAGTCCTCGACCTCGCTGATCGCGGCCCGCACGACGTCGTCGATCGGCGCCGGCCGGCTGCGTCGCCGCATCGTCTCGGAGTTGGCGAGCACGAGCAGACTCTCCGAGTTCCGCCGCATGCGGGTGGCGAGGTGATCCAGACGGTAGTAGTCGGCCAGCACGTCGGGGTCCTCGACGCCGCTCTCCAGCTCGTCGAGCAGGGCGAGCTGGCGATCGACCAGGCTCCGGTTCCGGCGGGCCATCGTGACGAAGATGTCGGACACGCCGCGCCGCAACACGTCGATCTGCTCGTGGGCGACGTCGCCGAGGGTCGTCTGCAAGGTGTTGAACGAACGGGCCAGCTCGGCCAGCTCGTCGGCCCCGCGCTCGTCGATGTGCACGACCTCGGGCAGCTCGGTGCGACCCCGAGGGTCGCGCAGCGCGTCCACGAGGACCGGGAGGCGGTCGGTGGTGACCTCTTGGGCCGCACCCGACACCGCCTTCACGCGGCGCGTGATCGATCGTGACACCAGATAGGCGAGACCGAGGGCGAGGAGGATGGCGACGGCGGTGACCGCCACCTGGAGCCAGGTCTGGATGGTGATCGAACGGGCATCGGCGCGCGAGGCCTCGACGACATCGAGGGCGAGCCCGTCGCGGAGGTCGGCGATCCGCTCGACGGGGCCGGACAGACGCTCGACGTCGGCGGCGGCGATCGTCGGCGCACCGGACACGAGCGTGCGCCGCGTGTCGCCGAGCGCGCGAGCGAAGCCCGTCTGACGGAAGTCGGTGCTCCACTCGCCGTCGGCGGTCGCCCGGAACAGGTCGACGGACCGGTCGACCCGGTCGATCTGCACGACCATCCGATCGAACGTGGCGGCACTCCCCCCGCCGGCAAGCACCTGCTGCATCGAGTTCAACACGACGATCGAGCCCTGCTCGATCTCGGCGAGCGCGGCGACGGCGGTGAGCGCGCGAGCGAGCTCCTCGGAGCTGGCCTCGGTCGGCAACAGACGACCGACCGCGACGAGGTCGGCCTTCGCGGCGTTGAAGGAGTCGTCCGCGGAGAGACCACGGGCGACGCCCTGGGCGGGGTCGTCCACCGCACCGCGGGCCAGCCCGATCGACGACAGCGCCTGGCCGAGTTGCACGAGCAACGGCTGGCTCTCGCCGAGGCGGCGCAACGACGTGTCCATCTCGACCATCCACTGGTTGGTGACACGGCGCGCTTCGCGGATGGCAGCGGCGTCGCCACTCGTGCTCACGACACGCTCGGTCTCGATCGCTCGCATCGTGGTCACGAGGGGTTCCCACGTGGCGCCGAGCTCGGCGCCGAGGTTCGCCCGGCCGACCTCCCGCAGACCGTCGCGGACGATCACCGCGAGCAGCCCGCCGAGGGCGAGGACCAGCGGGAGCACCGCGATCAGCAATTTGGTGGACAAGGATTTGCGCCGCATGTCTGGAGGACCTCCCGCCTGCTCGGCACGATTCGCTGAGGTATCGGTCGCTGGTGTGCGATGCTTGAGCGCGACCCGTGACCAAACGGGTCCCGACACCACCCGAATCCCGATTCGACCGGCCCTCGACCGCCGTTCGTGTCTGGACATCCTCAAGACATGAGCCCATCCCGCCGATAGCTGACCCGTGGAGCAGACCGTTTCCTCCGAGCAGGAGGCCGCCCTCCGAGCGCGCATCATCGCGGCCGTGCAGGCCGAGCTGGATCGTCACGCCTCCACCGTGGTCGCGGAGAGCGAGAAGCTGCGCGCCGACACGATCCGCGAACGCAACGACCTGCACCGGCTGTTCGGCGACCAACTCGCCGACCTGACGCGCAAGGTCGACAAGATGGTCTCGGCGAACGCCGAGCTCCGCAAGGAGATCGAGTCGTCGGTCGAGCAGCACCTCGCCGAGCGGGCGAGCGCATCCGCGGTGTCCGACGTCGAGAACCGGTTGAACCGGCGCATCGACCAGACCCGGGCCAACCTCGAGTCGCTGGTCGGCGATGCGGTGCGCCCCCACATCGAGGAGATCCACGACGAGCAGACGACGCTCAACCAGCGCGTCGAGGTCCTCGATGCCGATCTGCGCAAGTTCGACGAGCAGGCCGCCCGCCTGGTCGTCTACGTCAACGAGCTGACCTCGAAGCTCCAGGCGCGCGGCGACGAAGCCGCCGCCGAGCTGAAGGGCGCTCTCGACAAGCGGATGGAGGGGATCGACGAGCGGATCGAGGGGATCTCCGAGTCGTCGATGCGCCAGCACGTCGAGACCTCCAAGCTCGTGAGCGAGCGATCGGACCGCCTCGAGGAGCGCCTCAACGTGAAGGTCTCGACCCTCGAAGGGTCGCTCCGCGAGGAGGTCGGCAACCGCGTCGCCGAGATCGACGCCCATGTCGGACGCGTCTCGCAGGGCCTCGACGACACCCTCAACGTGCTCGGCGATCGCGTGAGTGCCATCGAGCAGCTGGTGCGCGGCTTCGAGGGGCAGATCGACGAGCTGCGCGGTCAGATCGACGGCACCGACAACGAAGCGATCGAGGAGATCAAGGAGAAGATCTCCTCGGCGGCCGGCGAGGCGATGCTCGTGCGCATCGACATGGAACGACTGGAGAAGGCGACCGGCGAACGGGTCGAGTCCGTGAACGCTCGTCTCGCCACCGTCGAGTCGCAGCTCGCCGACACCACGATGGACGTCAGCACCGCCGTGCAGCTCGAACGGCTCGAGGAGCTGGAGCGGGCCGTGATGGAGCTCGACCCGACCGCGTTCGCCGCGACGTCCGGCGGCGCGGACGACGACGGCGGAGAAACCAACGCCGGAGCGGACGACCACCACGACGACCCAGACCGTACGCAGGCCGACGATTCCGGGCACGACATGAACGCCGCCGGTGCGGCACCTACGATCGATCCGGGTTCGACCGTGGGCCTCGACCTGACCGCACTCCGACCGTCCGAGCAAGGGATCGACGATGGCACTCCGTAAGCCCAAGTCCCACGACCGCGCGTCGACTCCCGACGCCAGCGCAGCGGCCGACGCCATCGCCGACCAGGCCGACGAGTTCGGCCCCAGCGTCGAGCAGTGCGTCGCGGTCGGCCAGACGCTCGTCGACGGTGGCGTGCTCGACGGGAACCGGCTGCAGTCGGCGCTCGTCGACGGCAAGGGCGAGCTCGTGACGTTCGGCAACATCTTGTTGACGAAGTACGGCGTCGACCGCACCGCGTACACCGGAGCGTTGGCGAAGGCGACCGGGCTGCCGGCCGCCGATCCGCGCTCGCACGGCGAGCTCGACGTCGAGCTGGCGCATCGCATCGACGAGGCGGTCGCTCGCCGCTACCACCTGGTGCCGATGTCCGAGCGCAACGGCAAGCTCGTGGTGTTCTCCGCCGACCCGACCGAGGAGCAGCGCTCGGCGGCGGAGGCCGCAGCCGGCCAGACGTTCGAGTGGTTCGCGGCCGATCCCAAGACGGTCACGTCGTACGTCGAGCAGATCTGGCGCTCCGACGCCGACATCACTCGTCTCGTCGCCACGTTCGAGACGTCCGACGCACAGGTCGCGCTCGCCGAGGAGAAGGCATCGGAGGTCAGCCTCGACGACCAGGCCCCGGTGGTGCAGCTCGTCAACCGGATCGTCGGCCAGGCCCTGCGCGACCGGGCGAGCGACATCCACGTCGAACCGCTCGACGACGCCCTCCGGGTCCGGTTCCGCATCGACGGTCAGCTTGTCGAGGCCGTCAAGTTGCCGCTCACCGCGCACAAGCCGCTCATCAGCCGGTTGAAGATCATGAGCGGGATGAACATCGTCGAGACGCGGGCCCCGCAGGACGGCCAGTTCTCGACGACCGTCGACGACCACCCCCTCGACGTGCGCGTCGCCACGGTCGCCACCGTGTTCGGCGAGAAGATGGTCATGCGGCTGCTCGACAAGAGCAAGTCGATGGTCGGGCTCGGCGAGCTCGGCATGCCCCGCGAGACCTACGCCCA
>SKSP01000557.1 GCA_007122945.1 Ilumatobacteraceae bacterium
CGGCGGCGACGTCGGCCATCGTCTGACACGGCGCCCACCACACGTCGTGGCGGTCGAAGCGCTCGGCCCACTCGGTGAGCGGCCGGGTCGCGAACACGGCGTCCAGTTCCGCGATGAGCTCGGCCGCGTGGCTGGCGATCCCGCCGGCGCTCGCGAAGCGCTCGTCGTCGGCCAGGTCGGGCCGCTCGATCGCATCCGCGAGCTTGGGGAAGTGACGCGTCGCCTGCAGCCCGATGAGGTAGAACCAGCGATCGTCGGCCGCTCGGTAGCTGTTGACCATCGGTGTGGCGGACCGGTCACGCGGCCGGAGAGAGCTCAACCGTCCGAGCGTGAGCTGGATGCCGAGGTCCCACGACACGGTGTACATACCGGTGCCGAACAACGAGGTCTCCACGACGCGGCCGCGGCCGGTCCTGGTCCGCTCGAACAGGGCCGCGACGGTCCCCATCGCGGTGGCCATCCCGGTGATGTGGTCGCCGACGCCGCTGCGTACGAAGATCGGGGGCTGATCGGAAGGACTGTTCGCCCGGGCGAAGCCGGACCGGGCGAAAAACGCGCCGACGTCGTACCCCGGCACGTCTCGGGCCGGGCCGACCGAGCCGTAGCCGGACAACGCAGCGACCACGAGGCGGGGGTGGCGGGCGGACACCCCGGCGGGATCGAGGTCGAGTCGTTCGAGGGCGTCGGGGCGGAGGTTGGTCACGAACACGTCGGCGCCCGCCAGCAGGTCCTCGAAGTGCGTGCGGTCGCCGGCGTCGGCCAGGTCGAGCACGATGCTTCGCTTCCCCCGGTTGTCCTGCGCGAACGTGGGGTTGGGGACGCCCTCGCGGACACCGACGGCCGCGAAGATGCCGCGTTGCGGATCGCCGGTCGGCGCCTCGACCTTGACGACGTCGGCGCCCCAGTCGGCCATGATGCCGGTGGCGGCCGGTCCGGCCACCCACTGGCACAGCTCGACCACGCGCACGCCGTCGAGCGGTCGGGCGTCGGCGTTCGCCGGTGCGTCCATGTCAGCGCGGCTCCCGCGGGAGCCCGAGCACCCGCTCGCCGAGGATGTTGCGCATCACGTTCGAGGTGCCACCCATGATCGTGTAACCGGGCGCGTACACCAGCCCGCGCGTGACGTCGTTCCAGAGCGTGCCCTCTGCGCCGAGGACGTCGGCCACGAACTCGGCGACCTCGACCTCGTGCTCGGTGCAGAAGCACTTCGTCGCAGCCGAGAAACCGGCGGGAGCCTGCTGGAGCACCTCTCGGATCACGAGGATGCGACCGAGGCGGTAGCCCGTCTCGAGGCGGGCGATGCGCTGACGGATCCGCGGGTCGGCGCGGTCGGCGCGGGTGAGGGCCAGCTCGTACAGCGCTCGGTTCGACACCAGCCGGTCGATGCCGCCGCGCTCGTGCTCGAGCTGGCGCATCGTCTGCTTGAACGCGTTGCCCTCCGTGCCGACGAGGTTCGACGCGGGCACCCGCACGCCGCTGAACCACACCTCGCAGAAGTGCTCGTTGGTGGTCATGTCGGTGATCGGGCGGACCTCGATCCCGGGCGTGTCCATCGGCACGATGATCTCGCTGATGCCCGTGTGCGGGGGCCCGTCGGACGACGTCCGACAGATCAGGTAGCAGTAGTCGGCGAGCGCACCGAAGCTCGTCCAGATCTTCTGGCCGTCGATCACGTACTCGTCACCGTCGCGCACCGCCCGGGTCGTGAGCGACGCGAGGTCGGAGCCGGCGTCGGGTTCGGACATGCCGATGCACCAGGTCGTCTCGCCCGACAAGATGCCGGGCAAGAACGCCGCTTGCTGGTCGGGACGCCCGTAGGCGATCAGCGTCGGACCCATCTGCCGATCGGCGAACCAGATCGCGGCGATGGGGGCACCGGCCGCGATCAGCTCCTCGCCGACGATCAGGCGGTCGATCGGCGGGCGACCGCCGCCGCCGAACTCGACCGGCCACGTCATGCCGATCCAGCCGAGCTCGGCCATCTGCTTGGCGAAGTCCTTGGAGAACCCGTTGATCCACGAGTCGTTGTACCGGCCGAGGCGGGCGACCGCGTCGGCGGCGACCTCGCGTGCCTGCTCGCGGAGCGCGATCTGGTCCGAGGTCCACGAGAAGTCCATGGCCCGATGGTAGGTCGGGGGTCGTTCGACGGTGAAGGTCAGCTCGTCGTGGCGGTCAGCCCACCGACCCGCCGGTTCGTCAGCGCTGGTCGAGCGGCACGTAGTCGCGCTCGTCGGGGCCGGTGTACCACTGGCGCGGCCGTGAGATCTTCTGGTCCTTGTCGTTGAGCAGCTCCTCCCAGTGGGCGAGCCAGCCGACGGTGCGCGGGATCGCGAACAGCACCGTGAACATGTCGACCGGGAACTTCATCGCCTGGTAGATCAGCCCGGAGTAGAAGTCGACGTTCGGGTACAGCTTGCGGTCGACGAAGTAGGAGTCCTCGAGGGCGACCTCCTCGAGCTTCAGCGCGATGTCGAGGAGCGGGTTCTTCCCGGTCACCTCGAACACGTCGTGGGCGGCCTCTTTGATGATCTTCGCCCGCGGGTCGTAGTTCTTGTAGACGCGGTGGCCGAAGCCCATCAGCCGGGACTCGCCGTTCTTGACCGACTCGACGAACGCGGGCACGTTCTCGGCGTCGCCGATGTCGCCCAGCATCCGCACGACGGCTTCGTTGGCGCCCCCGTGCAGCGGGCCGTAGAGCGCGGCGGCCGCGGCCGCCGCGGCGGAGTACGGATCGGCCTGGCTCGACCCGACGACGCGCATCGCGGTCGTGCCGCAGTTCTGCTCGTGGTCGGCGTGCAGGATGAACAAGATGTCCATCGCCCGCTCGAGCGCCGGGTGGACCTCGTAGTCGCCGATCTTCCACATCATGTTGAGGAAGTTCGCCGGGTACGACAGGTCGTTGTCGGGGTAGTTGAACGGGAGGCCCACCGAGAAGCGGTAGCACATGGCCGCCAGCGTCGGGGTCTTGGCGATCAGCCGGACGATGGCGTTGTGGCGGCTCTGCGGGTCGTGGATGTTCTTCGCGTCGTCGTAGAACGTGCCGAGCGCGGCGACCGACGAGATGAACATGCCCATCGGATGGGCGTCGTAGTGAAAGCCGTCGACGAATCGCTTGCGCATGTTCTCGTGGATGAACGTGTGGAGCGTGACGTCCTCGATCCATGCGTCGAGCTCAACCTTGTTGGGCAGTTCGCCGTTGAGCAGCAGGTAGGCGACCTCGAGGTACGTCGAGTGCTCGGCGAGCTGGTCGATCGGGTAGCCGCGGTAGCGCAGGATCCCGGCCGCGCCGTCGAGGTAGGTGATCTCCGATCGGGCGGCCGCCGTCGACAGGTACGCCGGATCGTACATGTACAGGTTCGGGTCGAGTTCTCGGATCGCGGACGACGGGAAGACCCCATCGGTGATGGGTACGGTGACCGACTTGCCGGTTCGGTCATCGGTGATGGTGATGGTGTCGGGCACGTCACTTCCTTCGTGGCACGAGAGATGATCGGGGCTTGCTCCCCGGGCGGAACTTAGTTGGCCCGGCGTCGGATCATCCAACGATGCGCCAGGCGATCGCCGGCTGGCCGGCGTTCGGCCATTCGGGTGATCGCCGTGATCAGAGCGGGGAGTTGCCGTGCTTGCGGGGTGCGAGCAGTTCGCGCTTGTCCTCGAGCAGCGCGAGTGCCGCGCTGATTTCGCGCCGGGTGTCGGCCGGTTCGATCACCGCGTCGACGAATCCCCGCTCGGCCGCGACGTACGGGTTGAGCAACCGCTCGGCGTAGTCGGCCTCGAACGCGGCGCGCTCCTCCGGCGTCGCCCGGCGTTGCAGGATCGCGGCCGCCTGGCCGGCCCCCATCACGGCGAGCTCGGCCCACGGCCACGCGAGGCACAAGTCGTTGCCCATCGTCTTGGAGTCCATGACGATGAACGCCCCGCCGTAGCTCTTGCGGAGGATCACGCAGATGCGTGGCACGCTCGTCCGGGCGTAGGCGTACACGAGCTGGGCACCGTGGCGGATCATGCCGCGCCACTCGAGGTCCTTGCCCGGGTAGAAGCCGGGCGTGTCGACGAGGGTGATGATCGGCAGGTTGAACGCGTCGCAGAGGGCCACGAACCGGGCCGCCTTCTGCGACGCGGGGATGTCGAGCGTGCCGGCGAGCGAGATCGGCTGGTTGGCGACGATGCCGACCGGGCGCCCGTCGATCGTCGCGAACGCGGTGACGACGTTGGGCGCCCAGCGGGCCTTGATCTCGTACACGGAGTCCTCGTCGGCGATCGCCGCGGCGACCTCACGCACGTCGTAGCTCCCGGTGGAGCTGGTCGGGATGAGTTCGCCGGCCTCGGGGCACGAGCGATCGGGCGGGTCGTCGTTCGGCCAGCGCTCGGGTTCGACGTCGACGTGGTCGGGCAGGTAGGCGAGGAGGTCCTCGACGGCGGCTTCGGCGGACACACGATCCGGCGTGATCACGGCCGGGACGCCTGCGTAGCGGGCCAGATTGGTCGCGCTGCCGAGCTCCTCGGTCGAGATCTGGACGCCGGTGAACTGCTCGACCATCACGGTGCCGTTGACGAAGGCGTAGCTCTCCTCGGTCATCACGGTGAGGTCGGCGATCCCGAGCAGCAGCGCCGGGCCCGACACGGCCGGACCGTCGACGAGGGCGATCGTCGGCACGGCACCCGAGCACCGGACGAGCGCGGCGGCCAGCCGCCCCCAGCCGTGGAGTGCCGGGATCCCCTCGACGATGTCGGCGCCGGTGGTCGACAGGACGAGCACGAGTGGGAGCCCTTCGGTCCGGGCGACGTCGGCGGCGTGCTCCATCACCGCCGAGGCGGTGGACGGCAGCGGGACCGGCGTGTCGGCGGCGTCGGCGTCGGATTCGAGCTCGACCCACACGACCCGCCGGTCGCCGACGTCGCGGACGACCGCCGACGCCGGCCCCGGCAGGTGCGCGGACAGCGGCAACTCGGCGAGGCTCATCGTCCGGGCACCTTACTCAGGTGCCGGAACTCAGGTGCTGGAACGCAGGTGCCGGACGCGGCCGCCGGGACTCCGGCGAATCGACCCCGAGACCGACCGCTGAGCGACTCAGAGTCGCTGGCTGCCGGGTATGGCGGCACCGAGCGACTCAGAGTCGCTGGGGTGCGGGTGAGGTCGGGTTCGGATCTGCAGCTGAGTGACACAGAGTCGCTGGCTGCCGGGTATGGCGGCACCGAGCGACACAGAGTCGCAGGGGTGCGGGCGGTTCAGGTGGTGCGGCCGAGGGGGAACGCGGCGGTGTCGAGGTGGACGCCGGGTTGGTC
>SKSP01000044.1 GCA_007122945.1 Ilumatobacteraceae bacterium
GACCCAACGCGTCGAACCTGAACTACGTGCCCGGCCAGACGATCCCCAACAACGTCATCGTGAAGCTCGGCGCCGGTGGCACGGTGTGCCTCTACAGCGACCAGACCACCAACCTGATCGCCGACGTCAACGGCACGTTCTCGGGCTGACCGCCGTCCGGGAACGAGGAGGGCCGTCAGAGCGCGGCGGCGCGCGCCTCGATCCGGTCCAGGAACGCCGTCCGCCGTTCCGCCGGCACCGTGTCGAGCCCGTAGAAGGCCCACCAGTGCGTCCGACACCGGGGGTGGCACATCAGGCGCAGGCTCCGGGTGGCGGTGCGCTTGCCGCCCTCGCCCTCCAGGGCGTTGACGAGCTTCGACGAGCCGTGCGTCGTCACGACGACGAGGCGCCGCACGTTGCGCAGCAGTGGCCGGAGGCGATTGCCGCCCTCGGGCAGCTCCCAGGCGACACCCCGGACCCACACCCGGTCGATCCACCCCTTCAACATCGCCGGCTGTCCGCTCCACCACGTGGGGTAGACGAGCACGATCGCGTCGCACCACTGCAGGTCGTCGACGTAGGGCTGGAGCTCGGGGGCGACGCCGGGTTCGAGGTGTCGGCGGTGGTCGTCGGCGTCGAAACGCGGATCGAAGCCGTCCGCGTGGAGGTCGCGCAGACGGACCTCGTGGTCCGTGCGGGCCAGCCCGTCGAGCAGGCGGTCGCGGGCGGCCGTCACGAACGACTCCGGGTCGGGATGGCAGTGGACGACCAGGACCCTCATCGCGGCACCTGCACCTGCGCCGGCCCCGTGCGTCGAGCACGACGCGGTCGGCCGAGCCCGGCCATCCGGGTGCGCACCCGTTCCACGAAGGCCACCCGCTCCGCGTGGGTGGAGGTGTCGATCGCGTACAGCCCGAGCCAGACCGTGCGTGTACGAACACCGCAGCTCATCCGCAGCGCCCGGTGGAGGACCCGGCGACCGTTGTCGTTGACCGCCTTGACGTAGGACCACGGCGACCCGTAGGTGCTGATGCCGACGACGAACCGCATCCGCTTCAGCCCAGGGCGGACCTTGCCCGTGCGTTCGTGGAACCGGAACGCCACGCCGACGACGAGCACCCGCTCGAGCCAGCCCTTCAGGATCGCGGGCAGACCGCTCCACCACGTCGGGTAGACGAACACCATCGCGTCGCACCACCGGACCAGTTCGGCGTGGGCGCGGGTCTGCTCCTCGACGAGCGGTTCGTCGGTCGCGTAGGCGCGGCGCTCCTCGAGCGACATCGCCGGACGGAACCCCTCGGCGTAGAGGTCGATCACCTCGACGGCGTGACCGCCCGCCCGCAGTCCGTCGACCGCCGCGTCGGCGACGGCGCGCGTGTAGCTGTCCGCGCGCGGGTGGGCGACCACGACGAGGGCGCGCAGCGGCGCCGCGCGCCGGGGGGACCTGCGGGAGCCACCGATCACGCCGCGACCGTCCGTTGGCCGCGAAGGGTGTTGAGCTGACGCAGCGCGACGACGATCAACAGCACGGCGAACAGCGCGTTCGACACCGGATCGCTCATCCGGTCGGCGATCAGGCTGCCGGCGACGGCCGAGACGACGCCCGCCAGACCGATCACCGCCCCGACCCGGACGTCCGCGTTCGCCACCGCCCGATTGCGGATGGTGCCCATGATCGAGGTCGGGATGATCACCGCGACGGACGTGCCCTTGGCGACCACCGACGGCATCCCGAACAGCACGACCATGGCCGGCACCATGATCACGCCTCCGCCGACGCCCAAGAGCCCGGCGAGGGTCCCCGAGAGCACCCCGACGCCGAGGAGGCCGATCGCGGCGAGCACGGTGAGCGCGTCGCGCTCGGTCCCCTCCGTCGGGATGAACAACCGGACCGCCGTCGCGAGCATGACGATGACGAACGCGATCGTGAGTGCCCGCTTCGAGATCACCTGCAGCAGCCGCGTCCCGGCCACCGCACCGGCGATCGCCCCCACCGAGATCCAGAGCGCGACCGGCCAGTCGACGTTCCCGGCCGCCCAGTACGTCATCAGGCTGGCACCGGCGATCGGGAGGATCGCGGCGAGCGACGTCCCGTGCGCGAGCCGGTGCTCGAAGCCCAGCACGATGGTGAGCGCCGGCACGATGAGGATCCCGCCGCCGACGCCGAACATGCCGCCGAGGAGGCCGGCTGCGAGGCCGACGAGTGCGACGCGCACCATCGACAGCTGCGTCGGCCGGCCTGCTGCGGGGGTGGTGGCCGGGGCGTTCACAGGGCGCGACGGTACCGGAGCGACCCGGCCTGCGCCCCGATCCCGGTCGGCGGGTCGGACCTGCGGTCGCCACGTCCCGCCGTTGCGGTGCCGGTCAGGCGCCGCCCGACCCTCGCCACCCCCGGGTCGGAGGTCGTCTCCACCAGTTCGCTGCCGTGTGCTGGCCCGCCGTCTGCTACGCCAGGGGGCGTGGACCTGTTCGCCGACGACCCGATCCTCCCAGCCGACCCCGACGGGTTGGAGGTCCTCCACGACCGCGAGCATCGCGTTCGCGCGTACCGGCGCTCCGACGATCTGCTGATGATCCGGGGTGCCGTCCGGGACCAGAAGCCGCCCGGGCTGTACATCGAACTCGATCCTGATCCGCTGACGATCCACCACATGCAGATCGAGCTGGACGTCACGTTCCCGGCCCTCGAGATCGTCCGCGCCGAGGTGGAGTTCCTCACCTACCCCAACGAGACGTGCGGGGGCATCACCGAACACTACGAGAAGCTCGTCGGCCTCTCCATCGCCCGCGGGTTCACCCACCGCGTCCGCGAGCTGTTCGGCGGGCCGCGCGGCTGCGCGCACACCACCGCGCTCCTCCAGGCGATGGCGCCGGTGGCGGTGCAGTGCTTCTGGTCGATGCAGGCGTCGTCCGCCCGTCGGACCGGCGCCGGCACGACCGACGCGCTGACGAGCACACCATCGCGGGCCTCCTGGCAGATGAACGTCGACACCTGTCACGTGTGGGCGTCCGACGGCGAGCACGTGGCCGAGGTCGAAGCGGGCGGGGCGTTGTCGGTCCCCGTTTTCCTCCGTGACCGCCTCGACCGGCTCGGCATCGATCCGGAGTCGTCGAACTCCCGGATCCGGGGCGGCTGACGGTGCCGGGCACGATGCCGAGGCCGGTTGCCGCGGTCGAGTGCCGGGCGTTCGGCCCGGTCGACGCACTGGTCGTGGCCGAGCGCGCCCGCGAGCCGCTGACCGCCGGGCAGGTGCGCATCGAGGTGGCGGCGTGTGGTGTCAACTTCGTCGACGCGCTGTTCGTCGAGGGTCGCTACCAGATCCGTCCGCCCCTCCCGTTCGTCCCCGGGAGCGAGGTTGCCGGGCGCATCGTCGAGGCGGCGCCCGACGTCGACGGTGTCGCGGTGGGCGAGCGTGTGTTCGCGAACGTCGGCCTCGGCGGATACGCCAGTGAGGTCGTGGTCGCCACCGAGCAGGTGGTCCCGCTACCCGAGGCACTCACCGACGGGCAGGCCGCGACGTTCGTGCAGAGCTACCTCACCGCGTGGTTCGCACTCCACGAACGGGCCCGGATCACCGCCGGTGAGACGCTCGCCGTGCTCGGCGCCGGCAGCGGTGTCGGGCTCGCCGCCGTCGACGTGGCGAGCGCTGCCGGGTTGGCGGTGGTCGCCGTGGCGTCGTCGGCCGACAAGCGCGCCCTCGCCGAGCGGCACGGCGCGGTGGCGTCGATCGATGGTTCGATGGCGGCTGCCGAGGTGAAGGACGCGATCCGCTCGTTCGGGGCCGAGCACGACGGGCCGTCGGGCGGTGTGCACCACCTCTACGATCCCGTCGGTGGAGAGCTCGGTGAGACCTGCCTGCGGGCACTCGGCGAGGACGGCCAGTACCTCGTGATCGGGTTCGTGGCCGGCATCCCCCGGCTCCCCGCCAACCAGGTCCTCCTGCGCAACCGACGCGTCGTCGGGGTCGACTGGGGGGCGTGGTCGGGCCGGCACCCCGATCGCAACCGGGCGATCCTGGACGAGGTGGTGGCGGGCATCGCCGCCGGCGACCTCGATCCGGTGGAACCCGTGACGTACCCGCTCGCCGACGCGGCGCGGGCACTCACCGATCTCGGTCGGCGAGTGGTGGCGGGGAAGGTCGCGCTCGTCCCGTGAGGCGGGCGATCGAGGCCGGCGATCCGTTCGGGCTGCGCTCACTCGACGTCGAGACGTTGCGGCGGCGACCGGGCACGAAGTGGCACCGACCCGACGGTCGACTGGCGGCCTGGGTGGCCGACATGGACTTCCCGATCGCGCCCGCCATCCGGGACCGTCTCGTCGAGCGAGCCCGGACCGACGTCGGCTACCCGGACTGGTCCCACGCCGCGGTGAGTCCGCTCCGGGATCGGTTCGTCGAACGGATGACGACCCGCTACGGGTGGCGCCCCGACCGCGACCGCCTCATCGAGCTCAACGACGTGGTGCAGGGCGTGCGCATCGCCCTCCACCACCTGACCGAGCCGGGTGACGGCGTCGTGCTGCACACCCCGGCGTACCCGCCGTTCTTCCGCGCGATCGAACAGCTCGGCCGGCGTGTCGTGCGGGCGCCGTGGCCGTTCGACGCCGATGGGCTCGAGGATGTCGTCGCCGCCCAGCGGCCTCGCGTACTCCTGTTGTGCCATCCCCACAACCCGATCGGGCACGTCTTCTCACGCGACGAGTTGGTCGCGATCGCGGCAACGGCGGAGCGACACGACCTCCAGGTGGTCTCCGACGAGATCCATGCCGACCTGACGTTCTCGCCGAGCGTCCACGTCCCGTTCGAGTCGCTCGGCCCCGATGCGGCGGCGCGTACCGTGACGCTCACCTCGGCGTCGAAGGCGTTCAATCTGGCCGGCCTGCGATGGGCGGTGCTGCACGCCGGGAGCGACCGGATGCACGCGGCGCTGCGCCGCCTCCCGGCCCACTATTTCGGCGCCCCGAACGTGATGGCCGTCGAGGCGACCGACGCGGCGTGGTCGGAAGGCGACGACTGGGCATCAGCGGTGATGGCGGTGCTCGACGAGAACCGGCACCTGCTGGCCACCCTGCTCGCCGAGCACCTCCCCGAGGTCGGCTACCGGGTGCCGGACGCGACGTACCTGGCGTGGCTGGATTGTCGCGACCTCGGGTTCGGCGACGACCCCGCCGTCGAGTTCGCCCGTCGTGGCGTCGAGCTGAGCCCGGGCCCGACGTTCGGTGTGGAGGGTCACGGTCACGTCCGGCTGAACTTCGCCACCAGCCCGACGGTCCTCACCGAGATCGTCACCACCATGGCCCGCC
>SKSP01000317.1 GCA_007122945.1 Ilumatobacteraceae bacterium
CGATCGTCGACGCGACCGAGGTCACGATCTCCTCGCGGATCGCGTCGAGGGGCGGGTTGGTGACCTGGGCGAACAGCTGCTGGAAGTAGTCGAACAACAGGCGCGGCCGCAGCGACAGCACCGCGGCCGGCGTGTCGGTGCCCATCGACCCGATCGGCTCGGCACCCTTCAACGCCATCGGGGCGATGATGATCTTCAGCTCCTCGTGGGTGTACCCGAACATCTGCTGCCGGCGGAGCACGCTCTCGTGGCTGAACACGACGTGCGGTCGGTCGGCGAGGTCGTCGAACTCGACGAGGCCGCGGTCGAGCCACTCCTGGTACGGGTGCTCGGCGGCGAGCGCGGACTTGATCTCCTCGTCGTCGACGATGCGCCCCTGCGAGGTGTCGATGAGGAACATGCGCCCGGGCTGCAGGCGGCCCTTGCTGACGACCCGGCTCGGGTCGATGTCGATCACGCCGACCTCCGACGCCATCACGACGAGGTCGTCGTCGGTCACCCAGTAGCGGCTGGGGCGGAGACCGTTGCGGTCGAGCACCGCGCCGATCACGGTGCCGTCGGTGAACGTGACGCTGGCCGGACCGTCCCACGGCTCCATCAGGCTGGCGTGGAACCGGTAGAACGCCCGCCGGGCCGGGTCCATGTCGGTGTTGTTCTCCCACGCCTCGGGGATCATCATCAGCACCGCGTGGTGCAGCGGCCGGCCGCCGAGGTGCAACAGTTCGAGCACCTCGTCGAAACGGGCCGTGTCGGACGCGCCGGGCGTGCAGATCGGGAACGCCCTCTCGAGACCGGGCAGGTGCGGGCTGGCCGCCATCGCCTCGCGAGCGCGCATCCAGTTCTGGTTGCCCTGCACCGTGTTGATCTCACCGTTGTGGGCGACGTAGCGGTACGGGTGCGCGAGCGGCCACGACGGGAACGTGTTGGTCGAGAACCGCGAGTGCACGAGCAGCAGGGCGCTCTCGACCCGCGGGTCGGTCAGGTCGGCGAAGAACTCGCTGAGCTGGGGTGTCGTCAGCATCCCCTTGTAGACGATGGTGCGTGCCGACAGCGACGAGAAGTACGTCTGCAGGTCACCTGCGAGCTCGTGCTCGACACGCTTGCGGGCGACGAACACCTTGCGGTCGAGGTCGATGTCGGTGGCACCGGCGGCGTCGATGACGAACAGCTGCATGAACGTCGGCATCGCGGCTCGCGAGGTGGCGCCGAGGCAGTCCGGGTCGACCGGCACCTGGCGCCAGCCGAGCACGTCGAGCCCCTCGTCGGCCATGATGCCGGCGATCGCGTCCTGGGCCTTCTCGCAGGCCTCCGGATTCGCCGGCAAGAACGCGATGCCGGCGGCGTACGCACCCTCGGCGGGGAGCTCGAACGGCACGACCTCGCGGAAGAACGCGTCGGGCACCTGGATCAGGATGCCGGCGCCGTCACCGGTGTCGGGCTCGGCGCCCGTGGCGCCGCGGTGCTCGAGGTTCGTCAACGCCCGCAGGCCGGTGGCCACGAGCTCGTTCGAGCGGACGCCCTTCATGTGGGCGACGAAGGAGACACCACACGAGTCGTGCTCGAACCGCGGGTCGTAGAGCCCCGTTGGGCCAGGGGTGGTCTGCATCGTGTCGGAGAACTCCACGGAGTCGGTGGGGCTGGGTGGAGTCGGGGACGGCGCTGGCCCAGACGGTCTCGCCATGTTACGGGAAGGTTCGCCCGAGGGGGCAAACGGTGCGCATCTGACACAGGTGTGCCCACCACCCGTCACGCGTTCGTCATGTCACCCGACGACCCGTCTCGGTACCTGTCAACCGGATCGGCGCCCGCGGTGTGTGAAGGTGGTGATGGTGGCCGCACCCGAGCATCCGCTCACCTACGACGAGTTCTTCGCCGAGGAGTACCCGCGCCTGGTCCCGATGTTGCACGCGCTGCTCGGCGACCGCGGCCGTGCCGAGGACCTCGCCCAGGACGCCCTCGCTCAGGCCCACCGGGAGTGGCATCGGATCACGGCCTACGACAACCCGGGCGCCTGGGTGCGCCGGGTCGCCCGCAACCTCGCCAGCAACGCCGCCCGCCGGTCGCGCCGCGAGCGACGCGCCCTGCGCCGGGTCGCCCACGCGCACGATGACGAGCTCACGCTCGCCGACGAGCGACTGTGGGCGCTGGTGCGCGAGCTCCCCGACCAGCAGCGCTGGACCGTCGCGCTGTTCTACGTCGAAGACATGGCGGTCTCGGCCGTGGCCGACGTGCTCGAGATCGCCGAGGGCACGGTGAAGACCCATCTCTCGCGAGCCCGGGCGACGCTCGCCGCCCGCCTCGGCGACCCCCACGAGGAGCCCGACGATGACCGATGACCCGGACCGACCGCTCGACGACGCGACGATCGACGCCCGGCTGCGCGCCGCCGGCGAGCGCCTCCGGGCCACGGCGCCCGACCCCTCCGCCGGGCTCACGTCGGTGGATCGGTCGACGTCGGGCCGATCCCGCCGCCGCTGGTACGCCGGAGGGATCGCGATCGGCGGCGTCGCTGCGGCCGCGATCGCGCTGGTTCTGCTCCCGGGAGGCAGCGACGAGACCCTGCGGGACGTCCCCGCCGATCAGCCGCCGGACCTCGGCCCCGACGGCACTCCCGACACCACTCCCGACACCACTCCCGACACCACCGCGGAACCGCCACCACCGACGACCGAACCGCCCGCCGAACTGCCCGACTCCACGATCCAGCTGGTGGAGGACGCCGAGGACCGGGGGTGGGACGGTGATCGAGGCCGGTGCTACACCTTGGTGATCAACGTGCCCGGACCACCACCGGAGAGCTCGATGTGCCTGACCGGAGCACAGTTGGACCGGGGCGTCGAGGCGTACATCGGGGGCGGCGACTACCTCTGGCGGTGGATCGCATGGTTCACCGACGACGGGGAGCTCGCATCGGCGTCCAGCGGCGGCGTCGGCGACGTCGTCGATCTCGATCTGCCGGCGTCCGATCACGCCCCGTGCGGGTCGCCGGAGCACGACCTCCCGCCGGATCAGTGGGTGTTGGTCAGCCACTGCGCCGCCGGTGCTGCGCTCTACACGCTGCCACCCGCCGCGCCCGGCGGCGCCGCTGCGGTCTCGGTCGGCACGGTGCTCGGGCCCGAGCTCCGACTGGCGTTCGTGACCGACAGCGTCGACGTCGAGGTCGGGGGCGGCGAGCGCCCAGAACGCATCGACGTGATCGACGTGGCCCCGATCGAGATCGGCGGGACGACGGCCGACTGTGTCGTCGTCGCTCCGGCCGGCGCCACCCAGTGGTCCGAGAGCTGCATGTTCGGCGACGAACCCGTGGGGAACGGCCTTCTCGCCCACCAGGGGCGGGCCTTCGTCCTCGAACAGGTGGGCGGGCTCCGACTCATCCCGATCGAGCCATCTGCCGTGCTCCGCACGCATGGCTGCAGCACACCTGTCGTCGATCTCCTCGACGCCCTCGACGCCCTCGACGACCCCGACGGGACGCTCGCCGACGACCGGGGCCTGATGGTCATCGGCCTGGCGTGCGAGGCGGCCGGGTCGCCGTTCGACAACCCGCCGACCGATGAGCACGCGTCGGCGAATGTCGGAGGCGTGCACCTGCGCGACGGGCCGGCCGACGGCGGGCTCGTCATGTTCGAGCGTGAGGCTGGGAGTGCGGACGAGGGTGCGGGATCCTGGATCGTCACCGACACGGGCACCGGGATCGAACCCGATGTGTGGCCGCTGCCGATCCCACCTTCCGAGCAGCTCTCGATCGACGCCGACCTCCTCCCGCCGGTGGACGTCACCGGCATGCTCCGAACGGAGGTCGGCGCAGCGAACACGACCGACGAACTCGTGCAGGCGATCTCGGCCTACCTGACGGGGCTCCACGAGCCCGAGGCCGGCGATCCACCGGAGGCCATGCCGATGGCCGGCGGGCTCCCGACGTCACCTGGTCGCGACCGAGTTGGCCTGGTCACGGCCGAGTTGCGCTACCTCGACGACTCGGTGTCGTCGGGGAGCTACACGATCTGGATCACCGAGCCGGAGTCCGGCGACCCGGTGACGATCGAGCGCGCGTTCGTCACGAACCGCTGCGCTCGGGGTGTCACCGAGTCGGACGGTGTGCTGCTCTGCGTGTGAGCGCTCACGCCGTGTAGAGCTCGAAGCCCTGGGCCACGAAGTCGTCGTCGAAAGCGAACGCGACGTCGATCGCCCGGTCACGCATCACGAGGAACGAGGTCCAGTCGACCAGGCTGACACTGCGGCGGTTCGCGGCGAGGAATGCCTCGGTCGTGCGCGCGTGAAGCTGCTCGTCGACCCAGACCACCTCCATGAGCGGGACGATCCCCTGGAGCACGACCCGCACGGCTTCCATGCCGAGTCGCCGTTGGACGAGGGCGGCCGTCTCCGCCACGACGGAACCGTGCGTGACCGGGTGGCCGGCCGAGGGATCGTCAGGATCGAGCAGCCGTTGCATCCCGGCGACCGCCGCAGTTCCGTTCGCGTCGTCCCGATCGAGCGTCGCGAACAGCGCCGAGGTGTCGACGAACACCTCGGCGGTCATCGCTCGCCGTAGATCTCTGCGAGCACCTCGTCATGGTTGACACTGGTGTCGCTGTGCCCTGACGAGAACCCTCCGAGAGATCGACGCACCGACTCGATGCGACGTGACCGGATGTCGCGCTCGACCACCTCGTCGAGCAGGTCCCGCATGACCGCGGCCTGAGAGATGCCTCGCGCCACGGCGAGACGACGCAGCGCGTCGGCCTGCTCCTCGGACATCGAGATCTGTGTCCGGATCATGATGTCATGATAACAGTTCGCTGCATCATGACATCACCACCGACGCAGGCCCGTTCAGTCGGTGTAGACGGGCTCGCGCTTCTCGAAGCCGGCCATCACGGCCTCGACCTGGTTGGGTGTGCCGATCTGGGCGCCGATCACGCGGCGCTCCTCGGCGAACTGCTCGGCGGCCCCGTCGGTGAGGAGCCGGTTGAACAGTTCCTTCGCTCCACGGATGGCGCCCGGGCTGCGGGCGGCGATCTCGCGGGCGAGCGCCATCGCGTCGTCGTAGGGCGTCTCGCTGAGCTTGGTGACGAGGCCCAGCTCGGCCGCCTCGCGGCCGTCGAAGATGCGGGCGGTGAACGTGAGCTCCTTGGCGACGTCGGGACGCACGAGCTTGGAGAGCACGAACGTGCCGGTCATGTCGGGCACGAGACCCCAGTGCACCTCGCGCACCGACATCTTCGTGTCGGGGTGCACGATGCGGATGTCGGCGCCGAGGGCGATCTGGATGCC
>SKSP01000339.1 GCA_007122945.1 Ilumatobacteraceae bacterium
CCCCTGTGGCGATCGTCGAGCGGACCGGCGTGATGCTCGCCCGGGCGATCGCCTCGCTCGCGGCGATGACCGACCCGGCGGTCGTGCTCGTCGCGGGGCAGGTCCCCGACGTCTTCGGCCGGCCGCTGTTCGACGCGATCGGGCGCGAGCTGGAGCAGCGCGTGCGGCTGCCCCACCTCGCCGCGGTCGACGTGGTCCCACTGGCGAGTGCGACGGGCGGTCCGCTCGTCGCCGCCGCCGCCGTCGCCCGGACCCAGTTGCCCGCGTCCCCGACGAGCTGATCAGGGCCGGTCTGATCAGGGCCGGCCGGCCGCAACGATCTACGATCGCGCCCATGCAGCCCACCTACACGGCCGACGCCCAGGCCTACCGCGAGAAGGTCCAGGCGTTCCTCGCCGAGTCGTTGCCCTCGGGATGGAACGGCATCGGCCGCCTCGAGGGCGACGAGTTGTCCCGCTTCGTCGACGAGTGGCGTTCGACACTCCACCGCGCCGGCTACCTGGCGCCCGGTTGGCCGGTCGAGTTCGGCGGTGCCGGGCTCTCGTCACTCGAGCAGGTGATCCTCGCGGAGGAGTTCGCCAAGGCGGGCGTGCCGATGGGCGGACCGAACGACGTGTTCGGCATCCAGATGCTCGGCAACACGCTGTTGCAATGGGGCACCGACGAGCAGAAGGCGCACTACCTGCCGCGCATCTTGTCGGGCGAGGACACGTGGTGCCAGGGCTACAGCGAGCCCGACGCCGGCTCCGATCTCGGCAACGTCGGTCTGAAGGCCGTGCTCGACGGCGATCAGTGGGTGCTCAACGGTCAGAAGATCTGGACGTCGGCCGGACATCTCGCCGATCACATCTTCACGCTGGCCCGCACCGATCCGGAGGCACCCAAGCACAAGGGCATATCGTTCCTCCTCG
This sequence comes from Ilumatobacteraceae bacterium, assembly GCA_007122945.1. Classification (GTDB taxonomy): domain Bacteria; phylum Actinomycetota; class Acidimicrobiia; order Acidimicrobiales; family Ilumatobacteraceae; genus SKSP01. Next base: position 912 of record SKSP01000339.1, read on the forward strand.
TCGACATGCGGCAACCCGGTGTCGAGGTCCGCCCGATCCAGATGATCTCGGGCGAGAGCGAGTTCAACGAGGTTTTCTACTCCGACGCCACCTGCCCCGAGGACAACGTCGTCGGGGGCGTCAACAACGGCTGGGCGGTGGCGATGACCCTGCTCGGCTACGAGCGCGGTGAGGCCGCGGCCACGCTGCCGATCCGGTTCCAGGGCGAGCTCGACCGACTGCTCGCGCTCGCGGCCGAGCGCGGGGTGATCGACGACCCGCGGATCCGTCAGCGTCTCGCCTGGTGCTACAGCAAGGTCCAGGTGATGCGATACAACGGGATGCGCACCCTCACCCAGTTCGTGCGCGGTCACCATCCGGGTCCCGACGGGGCGATCTCGAAGTTGTACTGGAGCGAGTACCACCGGGTCGTGACGGAGCTCGGCGTCGACATCCTCGGCGCCGAGGCGATGATCCCGACGGGACGTCCGCCGGCATCTGCGTTCCAGACCGATGAGGAGGGCGCGCCGAACTCGTCGGCGTCGTGGGTCGGGACGTTCTTCAACGCTCGCGCCGGCACGATCTACGCGGGCTCGTCGGAGATCCAGCGCAACATCATCGGTGAGATGGTGCTCGGTCTGCCCAAGGAGCCGCGCCCCGCGTGAGCCGCCGTGCCCCCGTGACGGTCCTCGTACCGGTCCTCGCGGCCGTGCTCGCGACCGTGCGCCGGCCCGCGCTGTGGCCGACCGCGGCGCGACAGTACCGACGGACCGTGCCACGCCGTTGGTGGGCCCACCGACCGTTCCTCCCACTGCCCGATCGCGGCTACGTGCGGTTCCGGTTGCTCACCCAGTACGGCGGCGACCGCCGTGCGCCGGAGCCGTCCGACGTGGTGAACTACCTCACGTGGTGCCGGCAGTGGGAGCGCGCGTGCTGATCGTCCCGGATTCGACGCGCCGGAGACGGTGAGGGAGGTCCGGTGCCGAGCGCGCTCGTCCTCAACGCCACGTTCGAGCCGTTGAGCGTCGTCGCGACCCGGCGGGCCGCCGTGCTGGTCCTCGACGACAAGGCCGATCTGGTCGAGAGCGACGGCTCCCTCCTGCGCTCCGCGTCCCTGGCGTTGCCCAGCCCTCTCGTGATCCGGCTCCGGTACATGGTCAAGGTGCCGTACCGACGAGGCACGTCGGTGTCACGCCGTGGCGTCTTCGCTCGCGACGATTTCCGCTGTCAGTACTGCGGTGCCCCGGCCGACTCGATCGACCACGTCGTCCCCCGGTCGCGGGGTGGGGCCCACGAGTGGGAGAACGTGGCCGCCGCGTGCCGACCGTGCAACCTGCACAAGCGCGATCGCACGCCGGCCGAGGCCGGCATGCGGCTCGTCCGTCCGTGCCGGGCACCGCGCACCTCGTCGTGGGTGGTCGTCAGCGTGAGCCGCGTCCCCGAGGCTTGGAAGCCTTACCTCGCTCCGGCGTCGTAGGCGTCGGCGGGGAGCTTCGGGTGCTCGAACGCCAGCGTGGGACGGCCGGCGCCTTCCACGCCCGACCGTTCCCCGAACCGCCGCGCACCGCGGTGTGGTGGTTCGACGTCGAGCGTCCCGCGGTCGTGCTCGGTTCGCGGCAGGGCACCGACCTCCTCGACCGAACGGCCTGCGTCGGACTCGAGGTCGCGCGTCGGCGGTCGGGGGGCGGCATCGTGTTGCTGGTGCCCGGCGACGTGCTCTGGGTGGACGTGCTGGTGCCGGCCGACGCTGGATGGACCGACGACGTCCGGGCGTCGATGTGCCGGCTCGGGGAGGTGTGGGTCGCCGCGCTCGCCGCGGTCGGGGTCACCGAGGGGGTGACGGTGCATCGCGGCGGCGTCGAGGGCGGTGCCTGGGCCGAGCGGGTCTGCTTCGCCGGGATCGGGCCGGGCGAGGTCCTGCTCGACGGTCGCAAGTTGGTCGGCATCAGTCAGCGTCGCACGCGCGCAGGTGCGCGATTCCAGTGTGCGGTCCACCACCGCTACGACCCGGCGCGAACGGTGTCGTTGCTCGCCGCCCCGCTGCCGAGCGGCTCGCTCCCCGGCGTCGCGACCGTCCCGGCGCGCCTCGCCGGACCCCTCGTCGCCGCCCTCGTCGCCGCGCTCGGCACGGCCGGTGATGTGGCCGGTGATGTGGCCGGTGATGTGGCCGGTGGCCTGGCCGGTGACATGGACGGTGAGACGAGGGGCGTCGTGGGGAGTCGGCGGGTGGATGGTGGGGGGAAATGGGGGTGAATGGTTGACAGTGGGGAGTCCCGGCGGCACAATGACGCCCGTGGGGAGGCGCCCCACCTCTCGCGGCGGCTCCCCGTGGCGGGGGCCGCGGAGACAGGAAGGCGCGAGGTCCGAGGCACGTGTTCGTCGGATTCCACGATCGGCAGCTGGACGACAAGGGGCGCTGCGCCCTCCCCGCGTCGTACCGCCGCGAGATCGACGACGACCACTGCTACGTGTCGCTCGGCGACGACGGCTGCGTCACGCTCCGCAGAGCGGTCGACTTCGAGGCCCACGCCCACGAGACCATCGAGAAGCAGAAGCGCGGTGAGATCTCCCAGCTCCGGCGTCGGCAGATGGCGACGAACTCGTCGATCGCCTCGATCGACAAGCAGGGTCGGATCACGATCGACGAACGCTTCCGGGCCCACGCCGGGATCGCCCCCGGCTCGCCGGTGATCGTCGCCGGCAACTACGACGCCATCGAGATCTGGAAGCCCGAACGCTTCCTCACGGTCGAGGCCGAGGGCCGCGACGAGGAACCCGCACGGGCGTGGGAGGACTGACGGTGGCCGGAGATCGGGACGCCGAGCCGCCCTTCGAGCACCAGCCGGTCATGCGCGACGAGATCGTCGACGTGTTCCGCGCCGTCCCTGCCGGCGTGGTGCTGGATGTCACGCTCGGCGGCGGCGGGCACAGCGAGGCGCTGCTCGATTCGCGCGCCGACCTGCGCGTGCTCGGCATCGACCGCGACCCGGCGGCGCTCGCCGCGGCCACCGAGCGGCTGCGACGCTTCGGCGACCGGGTCAGCACCCAACGCTGCCGGTTCGACGCGCTCCGCACGGCGATGGCCGCCATCGCCACCTCACGCTTGAGTGGCGCGCTGTTCGACCTGGGTGTGTCGTCCGCCCAGCTCGATCGGGCCGAGCGCGGGTTCTCGTACCGGAACGACGGCCCCCTCGACATGCGCATGGACACCGATGCCCCCTGGTCGGCCGCCGACGTCGTCAACGGCTACGACGTCGACGAGCTCGCCCGGGTCATCCGATCCCACGGCGACGAACGGTTCGCGCACCGGATCTCCCGGGCGATCGTCGCCGCCCGCCCGATCGAATCGACCGCCCAGCTCGCCACCGTGGTCACCGAGGCGATCCCCGCCGCGGCGCGTCGCACCGGTGGGCATCCCGCCAAACGGACGTTCCAGGCGATCCGCATCGAGGTCAACGCCGAGCTCGACGTCCTCCCCGACGCGATCGACGACGCCATCGACCAGCTCACGCCCGGCGGCCGAATCGCCGTGCTCTCGTACCACTCCGGTGAGGACCGCATCGTGAAGGACCGGCTCCGGGCGGCGTCGACCGGCTCGTGCACCTGCCCCCCCGGACTCCCGTGCGTCTGCGGTGCGGTGCAGACGGTCCGCCTCGTGCGCGGCGTACCGAAGCGTCCGAGCGAGCAGGAGCGGCGCGACAACCCGCGCGCCGCGTCGGCCCGTCTGCGCGTCGCCGAGCGACTCGCGGCGCCGGGGGAGCAGGGCTGATGGCCGTCCCGCTCCGCCGCGACCCGGTCGCTCGTCCCGCGCCTCCCTTGCGCACGGCCCGAACCCCGCGCTCGACCCGCACCACCGCGGTCCCGCGGCTGACGGTGGTGCCGCGACGGCGACGGGCCGCGGGCTTCGTGGTGACGCTCTCGGTGCTCATCGTCGGCCTGATGCTCGGCGCTGCGGTGCTGCACACCCAGCTCGCCGAGCGGCAGCTCCACATCGACCGGCTCGACCGCTCGGTGCGCGAGGCCGAGGACCGCTTCGACGTCCTGCGCCGACAGCGTGCCGAGTTGCGATCGCCGACTCGTCTCGCCAGCGAGGCGCGCGGCCTCGGCATGGTGCCGGCCGAGGTGACCGAGTTCGTCGACGTCGACGGGCACACGATCGCCATGATGATCGCCGCGACCGGGCATCCCTCGACCGACGGTGTGCGCATCGAGCGGCCCGAGCCGCTCGACCAGTTCCTCCTCGTCAAACGGGTCACGAACGAGGTCCCGTGAGCCGCCGTACCCCGCCATCCCGTCCGATCCGGCGCGCCGAGGTGCGGCGGATCGGACGCGGGCCGGCGCGCCGGACGCCGACAGGCGCGCCGCGGCGCCC
>SKSP01000290.1 GCA_007122945.1 Ilumatobacteraceae bacterium
GCCGCGATCTCCGGGCGGCGCGACTGGTTGGAGGCGGCGATCTCCAACGGCGAGTTCCTGCTCCGGGAGCTGCGCGGCCCCGACGGTCGTTGGTATCGCAGCTGGCAGGCCGACGGCGAGCCCCGTGCCCGGCACCGGGCTCTGGCCGCCGACCACGCCGCGCTCGTCGACGGTTTCACCCGACTCGGCGAGGCCACCGGCCAGGCCCGCTGGACGCGGGCCGCGATCGAGACCGCCGACACCCTCCTCGACCACTTCTGGGACGTCGACCACGGCGGCTTGTTCACGACCCCCGACGACGGTGAGGAGCTGATCGTCCGCCAGAAGGACGTGCTCGACAACGCCACGCCGTCGGCCAACTCGCAGGCCGCGGTCGCGCTCTACCGGCTCGCCGCCCTGACCGGTGAGCAGCGGTATGCCAACCAGGCCGACCGGATCCTCCAACTCCTCGCGAGTGTGATCGCCAAGACGCCCGCCGCCGCGTCCAACGCCCTGGCGGCGATCGAGATGCGCCACCGCGGGCTCACCGAGATCGTGATCACGGGTGACCGGCCCGACCTGGTCCGCCTGGCACACGTCGTCTGGCGTCCCGACGCCGTCCTCGCCTGGGGCGAACGGTACGAATCACCGCTGTGGGCCGACCGCCAGGACGGGTTCGCCCACGTCTGTCGCGAGCACGTCTGTCAGCTCCCCGAGGACACCCCGGCCGGGTTCTTCCGCCGGTTGACCGGCAAGGAGATCCCCGCCGCGCTCGAACGGTCGCTCGACGCCGTCACGAGCGACGCCGTCACCAGTGACCGTGATGGATGATCTCGCCGGGCGTCCGTCGCGCCCGTGACGCGCTCCGGCCCTTGGCGTACGCACCGTCTCGCGGCAACGGAGCGCTCGGGTCCGTCGGGTCGGTCGGGTAGCCGATCGCCAGGGCCCCCAACAGCTCCGGCCCGGGCGGCACACCCAGGTGTTGGCGCAGCTCCCGCTCGCCCTTGAACACCCCGAAGAACAACGCACCGAGGCCCAGGTCCTCGGCGGCCAGCAGCATCGTCATCACCGCCATCGAGGCGTCGATCGTCCAGTACGGCGCCGGCCACGCCTGGGCACCCGCACCGAGTCCGGTGCCGGCCTTGTCGGGCTCCGCGTAGCGATCGGTGTAGGCCTTCGGATCGGCGAACGGCAGGGCGATCAACGGTGCGTCGAGCAGACGCTGCCACTTGAACGTGCCCCGCCGCATGACCGGGAGCGTGATGTCCCAGAACTCGCTCGTCCGATCGCCGTCCAGGACCACGAGGTGGAAGCCCTGCGCCTTGCCGGCGCTCGGCGCTCGGGACGCGAGATCGACGATCTCGGCCAACGTCTCGAGGGGGACCGGGCGAGGCTCGAAGGCCCGGGTCATCCGTCGGCGTCGGACGACGTCGACGAACTCGGCCATGGGCGATCAGCGCTGCCCGAGCTTGACGAGGTCCTCCGCCATGGTCCACCCGTAGACGATCATCGAGCCGCCCGCGTCGGCGCGCACCGCCGAGAACATGTCGGCGAGGTCGGCGTCGACCTTGTCCGGCTTGGAGGTCTCGAAGTCCAAGAACCCGTCCTGACCGTTCTTCGCCACCACGAACGTCTTCTCGTCGTAGTGGGCGTCGACGTCGAAGCGCTTCGCGAGACGCCGCCCCCAGGCCCGCTCCTCACCGACCGCCCGGTTCCCCGGGGTCGGGGTGAGGTCGACGAGGTCACGGAACGCATCGACCGCGCCCGGTGCCACGAAGCGGGACCCGACGACGACGTCCTCGTCGGGGAACGCCATCAGCGCGCGGTGGTACGCCTCGCCCATCAGACCCCGCAGCACCTGGTCCCGCTTGGAGTGCCGGCGCACGCTCATCAAGCCGATCAGCACGCACGGTGTCCCGCCGATGCGCTCGAGCGTCGAGAACGAGAACCCGTGGAGCTTGCCCTCGATGCGAGCGGTGGTGACGAGGACCCAGTCCTCCCTGGCCTTCGACAACGCGCCGATGTCGAAGGCCCCGCCGAGCGATGCCATCTCGTCGAGATCGCTGTCGGTGAGTGCGAGCGCGTCGTTCGTCACGACTTCGACTGACATGTTCCCTCTCCGGTGTCGCGTTCCAGGGCACCATTCTGCCACCTCCGGCGACCGTCCCCACAACTGCGGGTCGCGCCGCCGCGGACGCGGTCAAGCCGGAACCTCCGGCTGCCGATGCACCCGGGAGATGGACCTCCCGCACGACCTCGCCAGCGTTCTGCCCGACGCCGTCATCGTGATCGACCCGTCCGGACGCCTCGTCCGGGGGAACCCGGCCGCCGAACGCCTCTTCGGGCGCACGGCGTCGGAAGTGGTCGGGCGCAGTGGCCTCGACTTCTTGCACCCCGACGACGTCCAGATGGCGACACTCGCCCTCGGCACCGTCCGGTCGAAGACCGTCGGCACGCCGATCGAGGTGCGGGTCCGCTCGGGCGACTCGTGGAAGCTCGTGGAGCTCGTCGGCGCGCCCCACGGCGATCACATCGTGATGTGCCTGCGCGACCTCACCGAACGTCGACGGTGGGAGGTCGCATCCGACACGACGGCTCGCTTCCGAACCATCGTCCAGAACGCCGGCTCCGTCCTGATGCTGGTCGGCGCGGACGGGACCGTCACCACGTCGTCGGCGGCCCTCACCCGACTGCTCGGGCACGACCAGGCGTGGCTCGAGCAGCGCTCGCTCTACCAACTCGTCGAGCTCGCCGACCACGAGGCGCTCGACAGTGTGTTCGACGGTGCTGGTCAGGTCGGACCCGGGCAACCACGCCGCGTCACGATCGACGTCGCCCTCCGGCACGCGATCGGTGTTGCCGTGCCGTTCGCCCTCACGTTCGTCGATCTCCTCGACGACCCGACGGTCGGCGGTCTGGTCGTGACCGGTCACGACATCAGCGACCGGTTGCTCGTCGAACAGCGGCTCCGACACGCCAACTCGCTCCTGACGGCCACCCTGCAGTCGACGACCGACGGCATCGTCGCGGTCGACCTCAGCGGCCGGATCACGAGCGTCAACGACCGATTCGCCGAGCTGTGGCAGGTCGATCCGGCGACGTTGCGCGGCGGCGACCATCTGGCCGTCGTGAGCTCGGTCCGGCACCTGTTGCGCGACCCCGATGCGCTCATCGCCCGGGTGCGCGAGCTGGGCACCGACCGACGCGCCATCGGGCACGACACCGTCGAGTTCGTCGATGGACGCGTCCTCGAGAGCGAATCACTCCCCCAGCGGCTCGATGGCGAGGTGGTCGGCCGGGTGTGGAGCTACCGCGACATCACCGAGGAGCGCGCGCTCGAGCGTGAACTGCTCCACCAGGCGCTCCACGACCCGCTCACCGGGCTCGCCAACCGCGCCCTGTTCCGCGACCGCGTCGGCCAGGCCACGGCTCGTCTCGGCCGACGCCCCGGGCGTCTGGCCATCATGTTCATCGACCTCGACGACTTCAAGACGGTGAACGACAGTCTCGGCCACGGGGCGGGCGACGACCTGCTCGTCGAGGTCGGGGCGCGGATCGAACGGTGCCTGCGCGCCGGCGACAGCGTGGCACGCCTCGGCGGCGACGAGTTCGCCGTCCTGATCGACGGCTTCGACGACCCCGCCGAGGTCGACGCGATCGCCCAGCGCATCGTCGTCGAGCTGCGCGAGTCGATGCGCATCGACGGCCGGGAGATCACGACGACGGCGAGCGTCGGGGTGGTCACCGGCACGCACACCGCCACGCCCGACGAGCTGTTGCGCAACGCCGACCTGGCGATGTACACGGCCAAGGCGAACGGCAAGGACTGCGTGCGGGCCTATGCCCCCGAGATGCACCGGGCGGCGCTCCACCGGCTCGACCTCGAAGAGCAGCTGCGCACCGGTGTCACCGCGGAGGAGTTCGTCGTCCACTTCCAGCCGATCGTCGACCTCGCCACGCGCGCGGTTCGCGGCTTCGAGGCGCTCGTCCGGTGGCAGCATCCCGATCGCGGCCTGCTGATGCCCGGCGAGTTCATCGCCGTCGCCGAGGACGGCCGACTGATCGACGCCATCGCCGACCAGGTGCTGTGGGCCGCATGCGAGCAGCTCGCCGCCTGGACGTCGGCGACCTCCGGTGCCGTCACCGGTCACGCAGGCACCGGTCACACGGGCACCGGTCACACGGGCACCGGTCACGCAGGCACCGGTCACGCACTGTCGCTGGCGGTGAACATCTCCCCCGGGCAGCTCCTCGACCCCGGCTTCCCTGGTCGCGTCGAGGAGACCCTCGAGCAGACCGGCGTCGACCCGCACCTCCTCACCCTCGAGATCACCGAACGGGCGCTCATGCGCGACCCCGACACGGTGGCACGGCGGCTGCGCCGGATCCGGCGTTCGGGGATCAGCATCGCCGTGGACGACTTCGGGACCGGCTACTCGTCGCTCGCCTATCTGCAGGACTTCCCGATCGACGTGTTGAAGGTCGACCGTTCGTTCGTCGCCGACACCTCGACGCGACCGGGGCTCAACCTGGCCGGGGCGATCGTCCGCATCGCCCGGACCCTCGATCTGACACCGATCGCCGAGGGGATCGAGAGCGAGGCCCAGGTGACAGCACTTCGCGAGCTCGGGTGCGAACTCGGCCAGGGGTACCACCTCGGGGCACCGATGACGGCCGCCGAGGCCGCCGATCTGGTGTCCCTACGCGTCGGCACCTGATCGCCGGATCGCACGGATCACAACACGACGGCGTCGTGTCCGAACGCCATCCGCAGCTCCCCCACCGCGTGGTCGAGATCGACCCGGAACTCGTCGGAGAGGCGCAGGACCTTGTGCTGCCCCATGTCGATGTGGACGATCGAGTCACCCGGGTGATCGCGCAGGATCCGCTTGAGGCGCTGGATCCGCAGCTCGTCGAGCGAGGTCGCCGGGATGCGCAACCGCAGCAGCGGCGCCGGTCCGTCCGACAGGTTCGCCAGCACGTTGACGTTCTGGGCGATCAGGCCGAACCGTGACTCGTCGCGCCGGTCGAGACGGCCGGTGATCGCCACGATGATGTCGTCGACGAGCTTGTGGCCCTGCTCGGCGAGCGTGCGCGGGAACACCGTGACCTCGATGTTGGCCTCGAGGTCCTCCAGCACGAACACCGCCATCTGGTCACCCCGCTTGGTGAACTTGCGGGCGAGGTTCGTGATCACCCCGCCGACCGTGACCTGGGCGCCGTCCTCCAGGGTCTGCAGGTCGTGGATCGACTGGTCGACCTTGCGCTTCAGGGCC
>SKSP01000084.1 GCA_007122945.1 Ilumatobacteraceae bacterium
CGCCGGCCAACTCGGCGACGGCACCACCGACCCCTCGCCGCTGCCCGTGCAGGTCGAGGGCATCACCTCGGCGGTCTCCGTCACGGCCGGCGACAACTACACGTGCGCACGCGTCGACGTCGAGGTGGACGACGACACTGATCAACAGGTCCGGTGCTGGGGCACGAACGGCCCGCTCACCCCGGGCGATCCGGACGACCCCGACGACCCCGACCAGTTCGCGGGGTGGTTGGGTCACGACGACACCAGCGTGCCCAACTCGCCCGTTCCCGTACAGGTCCACGAGCTCGTCGACGCCGGCGTGATCGACGCCGGCCGGTTCCACACCTGCGCGTCGCGGCGCAGCCCGAACGGTCCCGTGTGCTGGGGTGCCGGCCGCTTCGGCCGACTCGGACGTGTCGGCGACACCGGCAATGACCTGGCCACACAACCGGACGGGCTCGACCCCGACGCGCCGGCACCCGCCGACGTCAACACCACGGCGGTGATGGCCGGGATCGCCGCCGGCAGCCAGCACACGTGCGGCATCGACCGGTCGGACGGCGCCGTCATGTGCTGGGGCCGCAACAACTCGGGACAGCTCGGCATCGGAGGCACCGCCAACGAGCCGGTGCCGACCGTCGTGATCGGACTCGACGGGACGAGCCCCGCGGCGAGCGCGGTCGACCTGACGGCCGGGTCGTTCCACACCTGTGCCGTCACCGACGACGGCCACGTCCACTGCTGGGGCAGCGGGCCGCTCGGCCTCGCCGACGCCGATTCCTCCGAGACACCGGTGCAGGTGTCCGGCATCGACGACGCCGAAGAGGTCGACTCGCGCTGGTCCACGGTCTGCGTCCGTTCGAGCACGGGAACCGTGCAGTGCTGGGGGAGCAACGGCAACCTGCAGTTCGGCCTCGGCGATCGGTCGAGCCCCGAGCCGGCGCCGGTGACCCTGTCGGGACCGGTCGCGACCACCACCACGACGACCACTACCACCACGACGACCACCACGACGACCACCGTGCCGGGTGGCGGCGGCCCCGGGGGTGACGAGGGCGGCGATGACGACGGCGCCGAGATCTCCGCCGGCGCCGTCTACCAGCCGGTCGACCCGGCTCGCCTGCTCGACACCCGCGACCCGGGCGGCACCACCGTCGACGGCCTGTTCGCCGCCACCGGCAAGCTCCCGGGCGGCGACGAGATCGCCCTCCAGGTCACCGGCCGCGCGGGGATCGACGAGAGCGCGGCCGCGGTCGCACTCAACATCACCGTCAACGACCCGGACGACTTCGGCTTCATCACCGTCTATCCCTGCGGCACGGAACGGCCGAACGCCTCCAACCTCAACTACACCCCCGGACAGACCATCCCCAACAACGTCATCGCCAAGCTCGGCGCCGGCGGCACCGTGTGCCTCTACAGCGACCAGACCACCAACCTCATCGCGGATGTCAACGGCACGTTCGCCGACAGCCCGGCGTTCACCCCGCTGGATCCGGCGCGCCTGCTCGACACCCGCTCCCCCGGCGGCACCACCGCCGACGGGCTCTTCGCCGGCGGCGGCAAGCTCGAGGGCGGCAGCGAGATCGCCCTCCAGGTCACCGATCGCGGCGGCGTGCCCGGCGACGCCGCCGCGGTCGTGCTGACCGTGACGGTGAACGACCCGGAGAACTTCGGCTTCGTCACGGTCTACCCGTGCGGCACCGAGCAGCCGAACGCGTCGAGCCTCAACTACGTCCCCGGCCAGACGATCCCCAACACGGTGATCACCAAGGTCGGCAGCGGCGGCACCGTCTGCCTCTACAGCGACCAGACCACCAACCTCATCGCCGATGTCAACGGCAGCTTCGCCGACCTGCCCGGGTACACACCGCTCGACCCGGGCCGGCTGCTCGACACCCGCGACCCGGGCGGCACCACCGTCGACGGGCTGTTCGCCAGCGGCGGCAAGCTCCCCGGCGGCGACGAGATCGCGCTCCAGGTCACCGGCCGTCACGGGATCCCGACCGACACCGCGGCGGTCGTGCTCAACGTGACGGTGAACGACCCGGACGACTTCGGGTTCATCACCGTGTACCCCTGCGGCACCGACCGACCCAACGCCTCCAACCTCAACTACACCCCCGGACAGACCATCCCCAACAACGTCATCGCCAAGCTCGGCGACGGCGGCACCGTGTGCCTCTACAGCGACCAGACCACCAACCTCATCGCCGACGTCAACGGCCTGTTCCCGTCCTGACCCCCGAACCGTCCGCGCCGATCGACCGGATCCGGCCCGTTCACACAGACGGAAACGTCAGCGACCACCCGAACCGTCCGCGCCGATCGACCGGATCCGGCCGGTTCACACAGACGGAACGGGGGGTGAGTGGGCGGTGGTAGCGTTTCGGGGCCGAGTCGAGCCGTGGGAGGGGTGGGGCATGGCACGTTCCGTCACCGGGCCGGTGCTGATCGGGGCACTCGTCGCTGCCGTGACCCTGGTCGCGGTGGGCCCGTCGTCGACGATCGACGCGGAAGTCGCCGGCGCGAGCCCGGGCAGCCCACGCGGGGCGGCCGCCGTGATCGCCGCCGGCGACCAGCACACCTGCGCCGTGCTGCGCGACGGCGAGGTCATCTGCTGGGGCCGCAACGACCGCGGCCAGCTCGGGCGGGGCGACAAGATCGATGTCGGCGACGGCAACGGTCCGACGGTCGCCGGCGCCGGGCCGATCGACCTCGGGCCGGGACGCACCGCCGTCCAGGTCGCCACCGGCCGGTACCACACCTGCGCACTCCTCGACGACGGCGACGTGATGTGTTGGGGCGCCAACGACCACGGTCAGCTCGGGCGGGGCGACACGGTGGACGTCGGCGACGGCGACGGTCCCGACGTCGCCGACATCGACCCCGTCGATCTCGGCCCCGGACGCACCGCGACCGCCGTCGCCGCCGGTACCTCCCACACGTGCGTGCTCCTCCGTGGAGGCGACGTCGTGTGCTGGGGTCGTGGCGGCGCAGGTCGACTCGGACAGAACTCGTCCGAATCGATCGGCAACGGCGTCGGTCCCGACGTCGCCGACATCGACCCCGTCGATCTCGGCCCCGGACGCACCGCGACCGCCGTCACCACCGGTGGTGCCCACACGTGCGTGCTCCTCGATGATCACAGCGTGCGGTGTTGGGGCGACAACGAGCTGGGCGCCATGGGCCTCGGCCACAACCTCACGGACGTCGGCGACGGTGTCGGGCCCGACGTCCTCGACGTCGATCCGGTCGATCTCGGCGAGGGAGCGATCGTCGTGGCCGTCGCAGCCGGCGGTGCGCACAACTGCGTCCTGCTCGTGGGTGGCGACGTCAAGTGCTGGGGGAGCAGCAACGGTGGGCAGCTGGGCCAGGGTTCCACCGGTGGCATCGGCGACGGGCCGGACGAGATGGGCGACAACCTGCCGCCGATCGATCTCGGCGACGACCGACGAGCTGTCTCGGTCACTGCTGGGTCGACGCACTCGTGCGCACTTCTCGACACGGGAGATGTCCTGTGCTGGGGATCGAACACCCTCGGGCAGTTGGGACAGGGGAACTCGACCGGCGTCGGCGACGGGAACGGTCCGGACGTGGCGGGGATCGACCCGGTCGACCTCGGCGACGGCCAGGCATCGATCGCCGTCGTGGCCGGACGGCAACACACGTGCGGGCTGCTCGACAACGGCTACGCCAAGTGCTGGGGACGCGGCCTGCACGGCGCCCTCGGCTCCGACGACACGTCGAACATCGGCACCTCACCGCTCGACATGGGCAACCAACTCGGACCGGTCGAGACCGGCGTTGCTCCGTCACGCCGGATCAACCCGGTGACCGCCTCACCGGCATGGCCGACGGGTGTCTCGGCGACGGCGGCGACGAGGGCGGCGACCGTGTCGTGGGCCGCACCTGGCGACGACGGCGGCGCACCCGTCACCGGCTACCGGATGCAGGCGTCGACCGACGGTGGGACGACGTGGTCGACGGTGCTGCCGGACACCGGCTCGTCGGCGACGACGGCGAACGTGACGGGACTGACCGGTGGGGCGCCGACCCGCTTCCGAGTCGCGGCCTTCAATGCCGCCGGGATGGGCGTGTGGTCACTGCCGTCGGCGCCGGTGACGCCGTACGCCGCCTACCTGCCGCTCGACCCGGCCCGGCTGCTCGACACCCGCGCCCCGGGCGGTCAGACCGTCGACGGCCTGTTCGCGGAGACCGGTCCGCTCGCCGCCGGCGACACGATCGAGGTCCAGGTCACCGGACGGGGTGGCGTCCCCGCCGACGCCGCCGCGGTCGTGCTGAACATCACCGTCAACGATCCGGACGGTGCCGGGTTCGTGACCGCCCACCCCTGCGGTGTCGAACGCCCCAACGCCTCCAACCTCAACTACGTGCCCGGACAGACCATCCCCAACAACGTCATCGTCCGTACCGGCACCAACGGCACCGTCTGCATCTACACGGACCAGACGACCAACCTCATCGCCGACGTCAACGGCGCCTTCCCTGCCGGCACCACGTACACCCCGCTCGACCCGGCCCGACTCTTGGACACCCGCGCCCCGGGTGGCGAGACGATCGACGGCGCGTTCGCCCAGGGCGGGCGATCGGAGGCGGGCGACACGATCGAGCTCCAGGTCACCGGACGGGGTGGCGTCCCCGCCGACGCCGCCGCGGTCGTGTTGAACATCACCGTCAACGAACCCGACGGTGCCGGCTTCATCACCGCCCACCCGTGCGGCACCCAACGACCCAACGCCTCCAACCTCAACTACGTCCCCGGCCAGACCATCCCCAACAACGTCATCGTCCGCACCGGCACCGGCGGACGCGTCTGCATCTACAGCGACCAGACCACCAACCTCATCGCGGACGTCAACGGCGCCTTCGCCGACATCCCGGGCTACACCGCGCTCGATCCGGCGCGGCTGCTCGACACCCGCTCCCCCGGCGGCGAGACCATCGACGGCCAATTCGCCGCCGAGGGCGAACTCGCCGCCGGCGACACCATCGAACTCCAGGTCACCGGACGCGGCGGCGTCCCCGCCGACGCCGCCGCCGTCGTGTTGAACATCACCGTCAACGACCCCGACCAAGCCGGGTTCGTCACCGCCCACCCCTGCGGCACCCCCCGACCCAACGCCTCCAACCTCAACTACGTCCCCGGCCAGACCATCCCCAACAACGTCATCGTCCGCACCGGCACCGGCGGCACCGTCTGCATCTACAGCGACCAGACCACCAACCTCATCGCCGACGTCAACGGCGC
>SKSP01000090.1 GCA_007122945.1 Ilumatobacteraceae bacterium
GCCAGCCGGGTCTTGCCGGTTCCCGCAGCACCGGTCACGCACACCCGCCGGTTCATGTCGAGCGACTCGAGCGCCGTCACCTGTTGGTCACAGATCACCTCGAGTCGCATCCGGGCGAGGCGCGCTCGGGCCTCGGCTTCGAACCGGAACTCACAGTTCGGCCGGAGCAGGTCGATCACCTTCTGCAGCCCGAACTCGCCGAGCGGGTGCTGCCCGAACCGGCGGGTCACCAACCGCTCGACGGCGTCGAGGCACCCCTCGAGGTCGCCGAACGTGAGGATCTGGGTGCGGTCGACCTCGGTCGGCACCAGCGTCCCCATGGTCGAGGAGTTTGGCCGATCGGCGAACGCCTGCGGGGAAGTCGCTCGCCTGCACGACGGAGATCGAGCGTCGCGCCCGGCGTGTGATCGCTGGTGATGCCAGCAGCGAGAGTTTGGACTCGACAGTATTGTCTATCCACGACTGGTGGCGAGCCACAGACGATATTGTCGACTGTCGCGCTATAGTCCGACTCATACACTATTGTCCACCTCAGCGGCGAGGAGCCTCATGAGCGGTTCCAGGTACGTGATCCGATCGGGCAGCGATTTCGGACGCGCCATCGCCGAGCTCCGTCGACGCCGCGGGATGAACCAGGAGCAGGCGGCCGAGCTCACCGGCCTGACCAAGGCCTACATCTCCAAGATCGAGTCCGGGCGCACCTCGTCGCTGCTCGAGCACGAGCTCCGCATCCTCCGTCGCCTCGGCGCCACGGTCACCGTGGAACTCGACGATGCGCCATGAGCACAGCTGAGCCGCTCGTCGCCTGGCTGCACGGCGTCCCCGTCGCCGTCGTCACCGCCGACACCGACGACGGCGGCAACGTCGCGCTGCGCTACACCGACGACGCGTTCGACCGGTGGAACCTCAACGAGCCGGTGCTGTCGTGCTCGCTGCCGCTGCGCAGCGGCAAGCTCGACGCGACGGCCTTCGTGGACGGCCTGCTGCCCGAAGGTGACGTTCGACGATCTCTCGCCGAACGACGCCGCATCGCCGCCCACGACCTGTTCGGGTTCATCGGCAACTACGGCCGCGACATCGCCGGCGCCGTCCAGTTCCTCGAGCCCGATCGTCGACCGGACAGCCGCCTCGGCGCCGTCGAGACGCTGGACACCGCCGACCTCGAACGGCTCGTCGCCGAGCTGGACGACAATCCCCTCGCGATCGTCGAGGGATCCGAGCTCAGCCTCGCCGGCCTGCAGGACAAGATGCTGCTCGTCGCGCTCGACGGCGGCGGCTGGGGTCGGCCGCTCGGTGGGCGTCCGTCGACGCACATCCTCAAGCGCGACCATCCTCGCCATCAGGGCATCGTGCACGCCGAGCACGATGCGCTCGCGCTCGCACGCCACGCCGGGCTGACGACCATCTCAGCCCACGTCGAAAGGTTCGGGGAGCACGACTGCCTCGTCGTCGAACGGTACGACCGGGTGCTCGAACGCGGTCAGGTGGTGGCTCGCATCCACCAGGAAGACGCCTGCCAGGCACTCGGGCTGCCGGCCACGCGCAAGTACGAGATCCGACACGACGGCGGCGGACCCGAGTTCTCCCAGATCGCCCGGCTGCTGGACCGCCACGCACGCGACCCGCTGCACGAACTCGACCGGCTCGCCGCCGTGGCGACGTTCACCGCCCTCATCGGCAACGCCGACGCCCACGGCAAGAACCTCGCGCTGTTGCTCGCCGACGGCCACGCCGAGCTCGCCCCCCTGTACGACACCGTGCCCACCGTGCTCTGGCCGGCCCTGGCCACCGACGCAGCGATGACGATCGGGGGGCTGGTGTCACTGTCGGGGATCTCGATCGGCGTCATCGAGGCCGAAGCACGGGCGTGGCGGCACAGCCCGCGGCGCGCCCGCGGCGCAGCCATCCGGTGTGCGGAGCTGCTCGACGACGCGCTCGACCACGACGTGATCGACCCCGACAGCCGCCTCGCCGCCCACGTCCGCGATGCTGTCGCCCGCTTCCTCGCGACCCGCTGAGGCGGAGGACGAACCCGACGACCGGCGTCGGAGTCGTTCTACGAAGCTCCGCGACGGCTGAGCGTCCCGTGCAGCTGTAGGGCCGCTGTCACAGCCCCCTGTCATCATGGACGCATGGCGGACAGCGACCAGCTCCTCGAGACGCTCCGGACGCTGACCGCGCGTCCGGACGCCGAGTTCCGGAGCGGTCAGCGTGAAGCCGTCGAAGCCCTCGTCGAACAGCGGGCGCGGGTGCTCGTCGTGCAGCGGACGGGGTGGGGCAAGAGCGCGGTCTACTTCTTGTCGACGCACCTCCTCCGCGAACAAGGTCTCGGGCCGACGCTGCTGATCTCGCCGCTGCTGGCCCTGATGCGCAACCAGATCGAGGCCGCCGAACGGCTGGGGCTCCGCAGCGAGACCATCAACAGCGCGTCCGCCACCACGATCGCCGAGCTCGAGGCGAAGCTCCGACGCGACGAGGTCGACCTCCTCCTCGTGTCACCGGAGCGTCTCGCCAACCCCGAGTTCGGCAACACGATCATGCCGCTCGTGGGGCGCCGACCCGGGCTCATCGTGATCGACGAGGTGCACTGCATCTCCGACTGGGGGCACGACTTCCGGCCCGACTACCGGCGCATCGGGCGGATGATCGACCGGCTCGCCGGAACCCGGGTGCCGATCCTCGGCTGCACCGCGACGGCGAACGACCGCGTGGTCGCGGACGTCGTCGAGCAACTCGGCGCCGAGCTCACGACCTTCCGCGGTCCGCTCCGCCGCGACGGGCTCGCGCTCCGCTCCATCCGCCTCGACCGCCAGGCCGAACGTCTCGCCTGGCTCGCCGAAGCGCTGCCCCAGCTGGACGGGTCCGGCATCGTGTACTGCCTCACCGTCCGCGATGTCGAGACCGTGGCGGCGTGGCTGACGAGTCGGGGGATCGCCGTCGAGCCGTACTTCGGGTCGCTCGACGCCGAGCGACGGCTGGACGCCGAGCACAAGCTCCGGACCAACCAGATCAAGGCGCTGGTCGCCACGACCGCGCTCGGGATGGGCTACGACAAGCCCGACCTGAGCTTCGTGATCCACTTCCAGTCGCCCGGGTCGCCGGTCGCCTACTACCAGCAGGTGGGGCGCGCCGGCCGGGCGATCGAGACGAGCCAGGGAGTCCTCCTCCAGGGCCTCGAGGACCGCCAGATCCAGGACCACTTCATCGAGAGCGCGTTCGCGGAACAACCCGTCGTCGAGGAGATCGTCCGGGCGTTCGACGCGTTCGACGGACCGGTGCCCATGGGCGTCGTCCAGAGCGCGGTCAACGTGAAGCGCGGCGTGTTGGACCTGGTGCTGAAGCAGCTCGACGTGGACGGTGTGCTCGACCGGGTCAGGGGCACCGTGTACGAGCGCACTTCGGTGCCGTGGTCGTACCCGGCCGAGCGCGTCGCCGAGATCACCGCAGCGCGGCGTGCGGAGCAACGGTCCATGGTCGAGTACCTCGGCACGAGCGAGTGCCGCATGCGGTTCCTCGCCAACCTGCTCGACGATCCCGCTGATCACCCGTGCGGCGTCTGCGACAACTGCACCGGGGGCCACGACGTGCCCGACCTGCCCACCGCGCTCGTGGCCGACGCCGAACGCTTCGTGAAGAAGCAGCCGATCACCCTCACGCCGAGGAAGATGTTCCTCGACCCCGCGTCGGAGACCCAGCGGCGGATCCCGTCGGGCGAGCTCGTCGGGGAAGGGCGCGTGCTCGCCATCTGGGGTGACTCCGGGTGGGGCCGACTCGTCCGGGACGGCCGACAGCAGACCGGACGGTTCGACGACCGCCTCGTCGACGCGCTCGTCGAGATGATCCAGGAGTGGGCACCCGAACCGGCGCCGGGGTGGGTGACCGCCGTGCCGTCCCTGCGCCAACCCGACCTGGTGCCCGGCGTCGCCGAGCAGGTCGCGGCGCGCCTCGGGCTGCCGTACGACGCCGTGCTGACGAAGGTGGTCGAGCGACCACCCCAGACGACGCAGCAGAACTCCGCCCACCAGCAACACAACGTCGAGGGAGCCTTCGAGGTCACGAGTACGGCTCGCGCGGCACCGGTGCTGCTGATCGACGATCTCGTCGACTCGACGTGGACCATCACCGAGGTCGGCCGTCAGCTCCGCCGGGCCGGCACGACACAGGTCCACCCCGTGGCGCTCGCCTCCGCGTCCGGACGGACGTGAAGCCGTCTCACCCGGCAGCACCAGCGCTGATCCAACCGTGCACCATTGACGAACCCCGTCGAGTCATACTTGACGGTATGACTCACCGTGTCGGCGCCAAGGGTCAGGTCGTCATCCCCAAAGAGCTCCGTGAGGAGTTGGGGATCGAGCCCGGCGACGAGGTCAGCTTCTGGCGCCACGACGACCATCTGGCAGTCCGTCCGGCGAGACATCGCCGACCGCTGCGTGGCAGGTTCGAAGGCACACAGCTCGTCGAGGTCTTGACCGCCGAACGCGAATCCGACCGTCGGCGCGAGTCGACGCGATGACTGCAGTCCTCGACTCGTGGGCCGTGCTCAGGTATCTCGAGAACTCGGAACCGGCCGCGTCGGTCGTCGCCGAACTGTTCGACACCGAGCGACCGCTGATGTCGTGGATCAACCTCGGCGAGGTCCACTACGTCGTCCGGCGCTCGAAGGGCGAGCACGACGCGATGGAGACCGTGCGCGACCTACGCGACGTGCTCGACGTCCGTCTTCCAGACGAACGGCTGGTGCTCGATGCCGCTCGTCTCAAGGCCGACCACCCGATGGCGTACGCCGACGCCTTCGGCGCGGCGCTGGCGATCTCCGAGGGAGCGACGCTGTGGACAGGTGGTCCCGAGTTGCTCGTGGCGGGGGCGCCCTGGAGCTGGCACGACCTCCGCTCGCCCACCTGACGGGCAGGCTCGAGTCGGGCGCTGTCGACATCTCTTGACTTCACGTGAACTTCAAGTCGTACGGTCACTCGCATGACCACCACGACGACCATCCTCCGCACCTCACCGGCACTCGACCATGTGCTCGACGCCGAGCTGGCGTACTCGCCCAGCTTCCGCAAGCACTACAGCAGCCACCTCGCCATGGCGCTCGTGGCGCTCCACCAGCTCGGCGCACCGCCCGACGCGCTCGACTCGACGCTCGACGCCCACGCCCGGAACGAGCTCGAGCCGCGCGACGACCGCGACGTGCTGAACCAGCGCATCGCCGAGGTGACCCGCGACGGGATCGCCGCCACGGTGCGAGC
>SKSP01000022.1 GCA_007122945.1 Ilumatobacteraceae bacterium
TCGACGTCGATCGGATCGGGTTCGGGCGGGAACGTCGCCAGCACCTCGAACAGTTCGCGCCACACGGGCAGGTGCACCGCGGGATCGTCGACACCGTCACCCTCGAGCAACACGGCGAACTCGAACACCGGCCCGTCGCCGGACGGCAGGTAGCCGCTGAGGGCCTTCACGCCGGTCAACGTCCCGGTCTTGGCCCGCAGGACCCCCTCGGCGGGCGTCCCGACACCGACGTCGGTGAGCGTCCCGCTCTCGCCCGCGACGGGGAGTCGTGCGCCGAGTGGTCCGTCGACGGGTTCGGTCCCGAGCAGGCCGACCACCGTCGCGCACCGGACGGCGTTCGCACGCGAGAGGCCCGACCCGTCCTCGAGCGCCGCGCCGGTGAGGTCGACGCCCCGTTCGGTCAGCATCTGGCGGACGACGGCCATGCCCCCCGGACGGCTCCCGTCCCCGGCGCCGACGTGTCCGATCTCCTTGAGGAGCATCTCCGCGATCTGGTTGTCGCTCGACACGAGCATCTCGGCCACGAGATCGCCGACCGGCGCCGACGAGATCTCGGCCAGGACCGACAGCTCGTCGGGGTCGTCGTCGGCGGCGACCGTCCGGTTCCCACCGCCCACCGTGACGCCCCGCGTGCCGAGGAGCCGACTCAGCTCGTTGGCGGCCGCCTGGGCCGGGTTGAGGCCCACACCGGAGCCGAAGATCCGGCCGTCGTTCACGAGCAGACCGCCGATCGGCCCCCCGTCGGCCCGCGTGATGTCGGGGCCCCAGCTCGGCACGAGGAACTCGTCGTCGTAGCGCGAGCCGTCGGCCACGACGTCACCTTCGACCCGCGTGACACCGGCGTCGACCACGGCACCGACGAGCGCGTCGAACGAGGTCGGGTCGACGATCGCCAGCTCGCGCTCGATCGGGAGATCCGCGCTGCGCAGGAGCGGATCGCCGCTGCCGATGAGGTACAGGTCACCAGCGACCACGCCGTCGACCGGTGGCGACGACCGGATCTCGGTGGTCAGCGTCGTGTCGGCGCCGACGACCTCGAGCGCGGCGACGGCCACGAACAGCTTCTGGTTGCTCGCCGGGATCACGAGCTCGTCGTCGCCGGCCGCCGCCAACATCTCACCGTCGAGGGCGACCGACGCACACGACGACTCGCCCCTCGACGCCGCTGCGGCGGTGACCCTCTCCACTTCGTCGCGGAACGCCTCCTCGGCACGCTGCACCGCCTCGGCGACGAGCCGGTCGGCCACGGGGCCCGGGACCCGTCGCAGGGACGCCAGCTCCGTCGTCAGCTCCGGTCGCGGTGGACCGTCGGGCTCGAACGTCGGCGGGACGGTCTCCACCGGCTCGGCCGCGACCCCGCTCGCCCACTGCCAGAGCCCGGCGAACCCGATCGCCGGCAGGAGGCACACCACGACCGCCACCACGAGTGGCGCGCGACCCCGCTCGCGACGGGAGCGATCCGTCATCGCGGCCCGAGCACGTCGGGGCCGGCCCCCGACGGATAGGTCGCGAGGACCTCCGCGAGCAGGTTCCACACCGGGCGGTACTCGCTCTGGTCGGAGATCGTCGGGCCGTTGAGCACGAGCGCGTACTCGATCGCGCCACCCCCGGCCACCGGCAGGTACCCGGCGAGGGATTTGACCGCGGGTGGGTCCTCGTTGAACGGCGGGTTGTTCAGCGTGCCGGTCTTGCCGAGGAGGCGACCTTCGACCGGGCCGTCGACGAAGACGTCGCGCAGCGTCCCGGTACTGCCCGCGACGGGCAGGCCGGCGCCGAGTGCATCGTCGTGGGTGTGCCGCCGCAGCACCGCCATGACGGCGTCGCAGGTGAGGATGTTGGTGGGGCTGAGGCCACTGCCGTCGGCGAGCGCGAGGGGCCCCACGTCGACCCCCCACCCGCCGAGCACCTCGAGCATCGCGGCGAGTCCGGCGGTGCGGGTGCCCTCACCCCGGGCCGCGAGCCCGATCTCCTTGACCATCAGCTCGGCGGTGTTGTTGTCGCTCGTCACGAGCATCTGCTCGACGATCGCGGGCAGCGGGAGGGACTCGATCACGGCCAGCTCGTCGAGACCGGCCGGCGCGACACCCGACGTGGCGCCACCGGTCACCGTGACGCCGCGCTCGGCGAGCAGTCGGACGAACTCACGGGCGCCGGCGACGTCGGGGTCCGAACCGCGGAGGTCGTCGCCGAGGACGCGCGCGTCGTTCACGAGCAGCGCGCCGTACGGGCCGGCTTCCACCCCGGCGACACCTGGCGCCCATCCGGGCGCGTACCACTCGTCGTCGTAGCGCGATCCGTCGCCGACCACGTCGCCCTCGACCCGGCTGACACCCGCGGCGACGACCGCGTCGGCCAGGTCGTCGAGGCTCGTGTGGTTGAACACCGGGAACCGCTCCAGGTTCGACGTCGGGTACCAGTCACCGGACAGCACCGGGTCGCCACCGCCGACGAGGAACAGGTCGCCCACCACGACCCCCTCGACCGGAGCCGGCGCACGCACCTGCGTCGTGTAGCGGAACTCGGGGCCGAGCACCTCGAGCGCGACCGCCGCGACGACGACCTTCTGGACGCTCGCGGGGATCACGCCCAACTCGGCGTTGCCGGACCCGACCGGCACACCGTCGACCGACACCGCGACGCACGATCGCTCGTTGACCGCCGCCGTCAGGCGGGCGGCCTCGGCCTCGAACGCCCCGAGGTTGAGCTCGCGCGCGAGCGGAGCCGGTGCCCGCCGGAGCGAGACGAGCGACGTCGCCAACGGCGGGGCCGGGTCCGGCACGAGGACCGGCGCGGTCGTCGGGGGCACGGCGTCGTACGAGCGGGCCTGACCGTCCGCCCACTGCCACGAACCCCAGAGGGCGATCGCCGGCACCAGCGCCAGCACCACCAGGACGAGCACGGGGCCCGCGCCGGGCCGTGCGCCGGAGCTCCGGCGAGCACCCCGTCCGGTCACGACCGACGACGCTCCCGGTGGCGCGCGTACCGGTACAGGTGGCCGAGGGCGGCGACCGCGCGGTCGCCGCTCGGATAGCACAGGCGGCCGCTGGCGCGCACGGCAGCCGGCCCGGCGTTGGCGGGATCGGCGACGGCGAGCTCGGTGGCGGTCAGGATCGGCTTACCGGTCCGCTCGCTGAGCTCGGCGGCGGCCTCGGCGAACCGGGCGTCCTGACGCTCGTGATAGGCGACGATCCGCTCGAGGCCGTGGTCGGGGTAGAAGCGCCCCTCGCGCATCAGGCGACCCTGGTTCGACTGGATGCCGATCCCGATGTACACGACCGCGTGCACGTCGGGGTGCGAGGCGATCAGCTCCATCACCTCGGGGATCGTCTCGCGCGTCTCCCCGCCGGCACAGTCGACCGGGTTGTTGCGGCTCCACCGCGGTGGGAGCTTGGCGTCGATGGCGGTGCGCAGGTCGTCGGGCAGCTCCAGCAGCCGGAGGTCGCGGTGCCGGGTGATCGCGTCGGCGGTCACGACGCCCCAGCCGCCGGCGGTGGTGAGCACGACCACGTTCGGTCCGGCCGGCAGCGGCTGGGTGGCGAACGTGGCCGCCGCCTCGAACGCCTCCTCGACGGACCACGCCCGGGTGATGCCGCCGGCCTGGCACGCACCGTGGAACACCTTGTCGTCCGCGGCGAGCGCACCGGTGTGGCTGGCCGCGGCCCGGGCCCCGCCCTCGGTCGCCCCACCCTTGAGCAGCACGAGCGGCTTGCGGGCGGCGACCTCACCGAGCCGGTCGAGCAGCCCCCGGCCGTCGACGATGCCCTCCAGGTACGCGAGACCGACGGCGGTCGCGTCGTCGTCGGCGTAGTGGTCGAGGTAGTCGGCCACCGAGACCGCCGCCGCGTTCCCCGCCGAGACCGCCCGGCTGATCCCGACACCCGTCGAGCGCGCCAGGTTGAGGAAGCTCGACACGAAGTTCCCGCTCTGACTGGCGACGCCGATGCGGCCGGCGGGCGGGTACGGCGCCACGATCTGGGCGCACAGGTTGACAGGCGTCGAGACGACACCTTGTCCGTTCGGTCCGGCGAGGAGCATCCCGAGCTCGTCGGCGAGGGCGACCAGCTCGTCCTGGGCGCGGCGGCCCTCCTCCCCCGCCTCGCCGTACCCGGCGGAGGTCAAGAACGCGGCCCGGATCCCCTTGGCCGCACAGGCCCGCAGGATGTCGGGGTTCGCCGCCGCGGGGGTGCACACGAAGGCGAGGTCGATCTCGCCCTCGGGCAGTTCGTCGACGTCGGCGACGGTCCGCACGCCGAGGACCTCCTCGCCCTGACGGTTCGTTCCGTGGACGGCGCCCGCATACCCGCTGGCGAGCAGGTTGTGGAGCGACACGAAGCCGAACTTGCCGGGATGCGTCGACGCACCGGTGACCACGACGCCGCGCGGCTCGAACAACGCCCGGAACTGCTCGGCGGTCGGTCGCGGTCGCGGCGGCGCACTGCCCGACGTGTCCGGCTCGCCGATCTCGACGAGCGCGTCGACGGCGACGGGGCGGCCGTCCGCGCCGACGATCAGCGGGTTGATGTCGACGCTGGCCACGTCGGGTCGCTCGGCGGCGAGACGGCCGAGACCGACGAGGAGCTCGACGAGCGCATCCCGGTCGACGGCGGCCTCGCCCCGGAACTCGTCGAGGAGACGCTGGGTCGCCAGGTCGTCGATCATCTCGGCGGCCGTCACCTCGTCGAGCGGGGCCGGGCGGAACACGACGTCGGCGACGGCCTCGGCCAGGATCCCTCCGACACCGAGCATGACGGTGGGCCCGAACTGCGGGTCGCGGAGCAGACCGGCGATCAGCTCGCGGTTGCCCGCCACCATCGGCGCGACCAGCACCGACACGTCGCCGTCGTCGGGCGTCGCCGCGGCCAGCAGATCGGCGGCGGCGGTCTCGACGGCCGCCGCGTCGCCGAGGCGCAGACGCACGAGACCGCGCTCGGTCTTGTGCGCGATCGCGTCGCCGCACAACTTGGCGACGACCGGGAAGCCGATCTCGGTCGCGGCCACCGCAGCGTCGGCGGGTGTGTCGACCTCCCGCTCATCGGGCAACGGCACCCCGTAGCTGGCCAGGAGGTGCTTGGACGCGGTCTCGGAGAGCGTTCGTGGCGACATCGTCGACCAACGTACTCACCCCGCCCTCCCCCACCCCAGCACCCCGACCAGCACCCCAGCGACCAGCACCCCAGCGACACAGCACCCCAGCGACACAGAGTCACCAGCTGCCGCCCCTACCGGCA